>DASTLK010000049.1:0-13059 GCA_035715025.1 Vicinamibacteria bacterium | reverse complement strand
ACCGAGATAGATCGCGGTGAGCAGCGCCACGAGCGTTGCCACGCCGTAGCGCCCGACGCCGTCACGCGCGTGCGTGCGGGACAGGTACAGCCACAGACCAAGCGCGAACATCGCGCTCTCGACGGCCAGCGTCGCCGGCACCGAGTTCCAGAGACCGAGCCCCACCTTGACCGGGCTGCCGGGCGCGAGTGGCATGTCCGGACGGTGCGTGACGAAGTCCAGGATCCAGTGGCTCACCACGACGAGCGCGAGCGTCACCGCAGCCAGTGGCCTGCGCTTCCTCCACCAATGCAGACTGCCCATCAGCGCGCCCCATCCGATCACGGTGAGGAGGCTGTGCGAGATCGGGTAGGAGTCGAAGCGCAGGGGCGTGAACGCCGTGCTCCCCGGAAGGACCGTGACGTGCTCGACGCCGGCCAGCAGGAAGTACGGCCAGAGGATGTCGGGAAGCTGCGCCGCCGCGAAGTACGTTCCCAGCGAGACGCTCGGCTCCACGCGCTTGGCCGCGAAGGCCACGGCAAAGTGGCCGATGAACATGGGTGTCGCGAATCTTCCGTCGGCGGAGGCGCGGGGGCAAATGCGAACGGCGTGAGCAGGAGACCTGCTCACGCCGTGGGTGGCCGGGCCTTCGGTCGATGCGGCTAGCCGACCTTCTCCTGCTCCGCGGGCGGCTCCCAGACGAGGTTGCGGAGGCCGGTGAGCGAGCTCGTCACGCGCAACGTGCCCTCGCGGACCAGCTGCTGCGTGCCGTGGCAGATCGCGCTGAACAGGCCCTGGATGGGCAGCGCGGTCAGGCCGGGGTGGAAGCCGACCCAGGCGTTGCGGCCGCTGGCCTTGGCCACGTAGAGCGCGCGGTCGGCGACGCTGATCACCTGCTCCCAGCTCAGGGCGTCGAGCTGCTCGCGGAAGAACGGATAGCAGGCGAAACCGACGGAGCACGTCGTCCGCACCACGCGACCCTCGCCGATCTCGAAGACGTGGGAGGCGACGCGAGAGCGGATCCGCTCCGCCAGCTCCACGAGGCCGTCGCCGCTGAGGTCGCGGGCGACGAGCAGGAACTCGTCACCACCCCAGCGCACGATGATGTCGGAGCTGCGGCTGGCCGCCTTGAGGAGGTCGCGGAGCTGCCGGAGGACCGCGTCGCCCGCGGCGTGGCCGGCCGAGTCGTTGATGGTCTTGAAGTGGTCGAGGTCGATCATCACGAAGGCCAGGTCGAGGAGGTCCGGGGTGATCGGGCCGTCCGCCAGCCGGTTGTAGCGGCGGTGGAGGAGCGCGACCTCCTTCTCGATGTACTCGGTCAGGAACCGGCGGTTGGCCAGGCCGGTGAGCGAGTCCGTGATGCTGGCCTGGGCCAGGTCGTGGTTCGCCTTCTCCAGCTCGCGCTGGCGCTCGCTGAGCTCGCGCGTGCGCTCCTGGACGCGGAACTCGAGGACGCGGGCGTACTCCGCCTCGCGGTCGAACTTCCGCTGCTGGATGCGCGCCATGCCGAGCATCGCGCCCACCAGGAACACGGAGTAGCCGGTGAAGGCCCAGGGCGTGGCCCACGGCGGCGCCGCCACGTCGACGGCGACGGCGAGGCCCTGGTCGTTCCAGCGCCCGTCGCTGTTGGCGCCGCGCAGGCGGAACGTGTAGTGGCCGGCGTTGAGGTTCGTGTAGGTCGCCGCGCGCCGGCCGCTGAGGGGGACCCAGTCCGGATCGAATCCCTCGAGCTTGTACGAGAAGCGGTTGCGATCGGGAGCGGTGTAGTCGAGGGCCGCGAACTCGAGTCCGAGCACCTTGTCGCGGAACCCGAGGCGGATGCGCTGCGTCTGGTCGGCGGGCCCGGCCACCGGACGGTGTCCCACGTTGACCGCGGTGAGCACGACCGGAGGAGCCTGGGAGGCGTGGCGGAGCCGATCGGGCACGAACGCGTTGAAGCCGTTGATGCCGCCGAAGAAGAGCTCGCCGCTCGTGCTCTGGTACGAGGCGCCGAGGTTGAACTCGCCGGACTGGAGGCCGTCGCTGACGCCGTAGTTCACGAACTGGCCGCTGCGCGGGTCGAAGCAGCTCAGGCCGTTGTTGGTGCTCAGCCAGAGCCGGCCCTGCCGGTCGTTACGGACGGCGTAGACGACGTCGCTGGCCAGGCCGTTGCGCGTCCCGAAGGTCTCGAAGGACTTGCCGTCGGCATGCAGGTGGCTGAGCCCGCTGTGGGTGCCGACCCAGAGGCTGCCCGCGGCGTCCACGTAGAGCGAGTGCACGGCGTCGGACGGAAGGCTGCGCGGGTCCTTCGCGTCATGCTCGAAGCGTTCGAAGCGGCCGCTCTTCGGATCGAGAAGGTTCAGGCCCTTCTCCATGGTGGCGACCCAGATCCGCCCGTCCGCCGCCTCGGCCATGGTCGCGATGCGGTCGCCGCTGAGGCTGGCCGGGTTCTTCGGATCGTAGCGGAAGTGCGTGAAGCGCCCCGTCTCGGGATCGAAGCGGTCGAGACCGCCGGTGTACGTGCCGAGCCAGAGCCGGCCATCGCGATCCTCGAAGATCGTCGTCACGCCGTTGGCGCTGAGGCTCTGCGGGTTCTTGGGGTCGTTGCGGTAGGACTTGATGGAGCCCGTGGCCGCGCTCAGCCGCACCAGGCCGGCGCTCTGGGTTCCGATCCAGAGGTCGCCGCGGTGGTCGTGAAGGAGCGCCATCACGTCATCGCTGTCCAGGCTGTGCTTGCTCGTCGCGTCGTGGCGGTAGGCCGTCATCTCGCCGCTCAGACGGTCCATCTCGTACAGCCCCGCGCCGTAGGTGCCGACCCACAGCCGGCCCGCGCGGTCCTCGGAGAAGGAGGTCACCACGCCGTTGCCGAGGCCCGTCGAGTTGTCCGGCTCGGGCGCGACGTGCCCGAACTGCCAGCTCAGCGGGTTCCACTTGTGCACGCCGCCCATCCGCGTCCCGACCCACAACACGCCACCGCGGTCCTGGGCCAGGGAGAGGACGTGCTCGTCGGCCAGGCTGGTGGGGTTGCGCGGGTCCCGGCCGTAGTGCGCGAACGTGCCGTGCGCGGCATCGAGCAGGTCCAGGCCGCCGCTGGTGCCGACCCAGAGCCGACCGTCGGCGTCCTGGAGGATGGCGCGGACCTGATCGTGGGCCAGGCTCGTGGGCTCGGCGGGATCGTGACGGAAGTGCTCGAAACGCCCGCTCTCGACGTCCATGCGATCCAGACCGCCGCCCGAGGTGCCCACCCAGAGGGCCCCCGTGCTGTCGGCAGCGAGAGCCCGCACCTTGGCGTCGCCAAGGCTGGCCGGATCCGCCGCGCTGGGCACGAAGTGCGTGAAGCCCTTCCCGTCCTCATTGAGGCGATCGAGCCCGCCCTCCGTGCCCACCCAGAGCCGATCCTGTGCATCGACGAACAGCGCGTAGACGCGGTCGTCGAGGAGGCTCGCCGGATTGCCGGCCTCGTGCGCGAAGGAATCGAGCTGGTGGTTGGCCAGGTCGTAGCGGAGGACACCCGAATCGCGCGTCGCGATCCAGAGGACGTTTTCCTTCTTCGAATTCGAATGCCGCAGGGCGCGGATGTGCCGGCCGCCGATGATGTCCTGGCGCACGATGCGGTCGGTGGCGGGATCCCAGGAGGCCAGACCGTTGCGGGTGCCGATCCACAGGAGGCCGGCGCTGTCCTCTTCCACGGCCCACACGAAGCTGTCGGGAAGCGAGTTCGCATCGGCGGCGTCGTGCTTGTAGACCTTGAAGCCGGTGCCGTCGTACCGGTTCAGGCCGTCCTCGGTCGCCAGCCAGATGTAGCCGCGGGTGTCCTGGAGGACGTCCATGACCGCGGACTGGGAGAGGCCCTGATCGATGGAGAGCCGGTCGAAGCGGATGGGGCGCGTGGGCGCCGCCATCGCCGGGGCGGGCAGGGCCAGGATCGCGAGGGCCAGGGTTGCGGCCACGCAGCTCGAAAGCTTGATCAGTTTCATGTTTCCGCTCTTCATGGACGTCATGACGCGAGGATGGGACCGATGCCGCGACGGAGCAGCTCGGCGAACATGTCCGCGGGTACCGCGGGCGAGAAGAGGAACCCCTGGTATTCGCTGCATCCGTTCCGATGTAGGAAGTCCATCTGGTTCTGCTCCTCGACCCCTTCCGCCACCACGCGCAGGCCCAGTTGGCGGGCCATGGCGATGGTGGCGCTGGTGATGGCGGCATCTTCCGAGGAGTGGGCCACTCCTCGTATGAACGACTGGTCGATCTTGAGCACGTCGATCGGGAACTGCTTGAGGTAGACCACGGCCGAGTTGCCGGTCCCGAAGTCGTCGATGGCGAGACGGACGCCCATCTCGCGGATGGCGTGCAGCTGGCGCAGGATGTCGGGGTCGCTGCGCAGCACGCCCCGCTCGCTCAGCTCCAGCTCGAGGAGGAGCGGCTCGATCCCCGTCTCGTCGAGGCAGTCGCGGACGACCTGGGCCAGGTCGCCACGGACGAGCTGGCAGAGCGAGACGTTGACGGCGATGCGCGCGGGCGGGAGGCCGGCGTCCATCCAGCTGCGGACCTGCTGGCAGGCCGTGCGGAGGACCCAGCTTCCGATCGGCACCATGAGGCCGAGCTCTTCGGCCAGGGGAACGAACTCCGAAGGCGCGATCGTGCCCAGCTCGGCCGACTCCCAGCGCAGGAGAGCTTCCGCGGCACAGATCTGCCGCGAGGGGCCCTCGACCATCGGCTGGTAGTGGACCTGGAGCTCGCCGCGGGCGAGCGCCGTGGTCAGCAGGCGCGTGATGGCGCGGCTGCGCTCGTTCACGCGGCGCGACGACTGGCCGTAGAAGCGGATGGCGCCGCCGTTCTCCACGGCCTCCGCCGCGGCCAGCTCCGCCTTCTGGATGAGGGCCTCCGCGGTGTTGCCGTCGGCGGGAGCGAGAGCCACCCCGACGCTCGTCGACAGCACGATCTCCTCGTCGCCCGCGAAGTAGCGGCCGGAGAGGCGGTCGAGGAGGAGGCGGACGGTGGTCTTGGCGTCCTGCCAGCCGGGCAGGCCGGTGAGCATCGCCGCGAAGAGGCCGGCGCCCACGCGCGCGGCCATCGACATCGACGGCCCCGCCGCGGAGCGCAAGACTTCTTCAGAGCGCAGGCCGGCGACGAGACGCTGCGCCACCTGCTGCAAGACCGAGTTCGCGCGGGCGCGGCCGAGCCGGCTGTTCACCACGACCAGATGCTCGATGTCGAACAGCGCCACCGCGACCTGGCTCGTCTCGGAGGCGGTGACGAGGGCGCTCTCCAACGCGTGCTCGAGCCGCTCCCCGTCCGGCAGACCGGTGAGGGCATCGAAATGATCCCGGACCCCGCGCTCCGCCCGCTCTTCTTCGACGTTCTTGCGGAGCCGTCCCATCTCTGCCCGCAGGCCGTCGAGCTCGCCCGCAGTCTCGGCCAGGCGCACGAGGCGCTCGGCGCGCACGGAGCCGACGTGCCAGTCGAAGGGACGCTGGAGCAGGTCGGTCGCGCCCGCTTCGAGGGCGGCCTTGGCCTCGCGCTGTCCGGAGCAGAGGGCGAGGATGGGGACGCGCGACCAGGGGGCCTGGTGGCCGAGGACCTCGCAGAGGCTGCGGCCGCGCTCGTTGCGTAGCGTCATGTCGGTGAGGACGATGACCGGGCGGTGGCGGCCGAATTGATCGATCGCGGAGGCGGCACCGGTCGCGGTGACCACCTCGAACCCGGTGCTGGTGAGCCACCGGGCCGCGCTCTTTTGCGTCGAGCTGTCGGCGCAGGCGACGAGCGCGACGCGTCGCCTGTCCGTGGCGCCTATCGACCGGCTGGTCGCGTCGGCGCCGAACGTCGGAATCGCGGGTAGTGCCACTGTGCGCCTCGAATCAGAAGGGGTATTCGGTCGCGGTCACTGGGAGCTCTCGGGCTTGCGGACTACGGATCCTGGAATCCAAGGGACAGGGGAGCGATCTCGATGGGCAGGCCTTCCTCCGTATTCCGGACCGCCGACCAGGCCTGGGCGTTGTCCGGCCACAGCAGGTTCTCGGGCCAGAACTCGGCCTCGGGCCACGTCTCGCCCGTGGGCCAGAGCTCGTTGTTGGGCCAGAGCTCGCCCGCCGTCCACACGACCGTCTGGTAGTAGGCCGTCGGGTCGGTCCAGATCACCGAGCCCGGCCACAGGGTCATCAACGAGAACGACTCGTTGCCCCAGAGGGTCGCCGTGTTCTCGAACCCGAGGAGGCCGGTCGCGTCGTCGATGACCGCCGCCGGTGACGGCGCATCGGCCACGGATCCGGTGGCACGCAGAGCGGCCAGGATGTCGAGGGACCCGGCCCCGGTCACGAGCGGATCGCCTACGGCGGGCTTCCGCGCCGAAAGCATCAGACGGGCCTTGACCGTGCCCGGGTTGAGCGAAGGGTCCTGCTCGAGCATCAAGGCAACGGCGCCCGCGACGACCGGAGAGGCCATGCTCGTGCCGGACATCTCGAAGTACTCGGCCACCTCGGGCGCGCTGGGGTCCGCGGCGATGCGCCGGTCCGGGAAGAGCGTGTCCTGGTACGAACCGGCCGAGCGCAGGGACACGATGCGGTTGCCCGGAGCGACGAGGTCGGGCTTGGCCACGAGGTCGAGGGCCGTGGGGCCGCGCGACGAGTACGTCGTCGTGATGTCGTCCGAGACGTCGGGCGTGCCGCGGTCGTTGATGGCGCCGACCGTGATCACCTTGCGCGAGTTGCAGGGGCTGGTGATCGTCACGTATCCGCCACGGCCGGCGTTTCCGGCCGAGCAGACGACCACGATGCCGGCGTCCCACAGGGCATCGACGGCCTGGACCAGGGGATCCACCGCGGCCGGCTCGAAAACGGCGTGACCGATCGAGAGGTTGACCACGCGGATGCCGTACTGGGTCTTGTTATCGAGGATCCACTGAAGGCCTGCCATCACGTCCGAAGTCAGGCCGCGGCCGGTGCCGTCGAGCACGCGGACGGAAACCAGGTTGGCCTGCGGAGCCACGCCGGCCGTGTAGCCGTCGGGCGAATGGCTGCCGGTGCCGACGATGATCCCCGCGACGTGCGTGCCGTGACCGTTGGGATCGATGCTGTCGGCCGGGTCGTTCGGCTGACCACCGGCGAGGGAAGCGCCGTCGCCCTGGAGCGGCAGGCCGGGGTTCACGATGTCGACGGCCGCCGTCAGCGTCTGGATGTCCGGATGGAGCGCGACGCCGGAGTCGACCACCGCGATGGTGATGCCCGCGCCCTTGAACGCGCTCTCTGGCGCACTCACCGGCGCCGCACCCGCGGCTTGCCGGGCCACGTCCATGCCCGCGCTCGCGGCCACTGGCTCGTCCGCGGCCACGAAGTCGACGATGGAGTGCTCGGCCAGGCGGGCCACGGCATGGGCGGGCATGCTCACCGACATCCAACGCGACGATCCGCTGAGCGGCTTGCGCACGCCGCCGCCGAGTCCCTGGACCAGCATCTTCTCCGCTGCGCCCGGGTTCCGACGGAAGCGAACGAGGACGTTCATCTTCGCGGTGCCCTTCCGGCTGGCGGAATCGCGGGCCTTGTCGCTGAGCTTCCCGGGGTTCCATTTCGTGGGCCGGCCCGCGCTCGCCGAGACCGAAACCAGGCCGAGCACGAGACCCCATGCAAGATGGCGCCACCGGCGGCTATATCGAGTCATCATTGGCATTCCTACTCTCGGGGGCCGGTACATAGCAACGCCGATGCCATCCCAATCCGCAGAGCGGCGAATGGGCACAATCAACTGATTCTAAGGAAGTTATTCGATCGAGCCGCCGTACTCCGGGCGGTCATTTCCGGCGCCTTGGCGGGCGCCACCATAATTTCGGCGAGCCGATTTTTAGAAGTGGCGCGACAATTCTGCGCGACGACGGAGCAGAGTGGGCTCCGTAACACCGAGCAGTGCGGCGGCCGTGCGGGGCTCGCCGGGGACGGCGGATTCGATTTCGGCCAGCAGTCCCGCCTCGGCCCATTGGCACACGTCGGTGTCGCCCCGCCGCGCACGAATGAAGTCTTCCAGCAGCCCGGCGACGTCCGACCAGGTCGGGGAACGCGGGGCGAGCCCGCTCGCACGCCGCGCGGCCGCGCCCTGGAGCTGACGGCGGTAGGTACTGTCCGCCAGCCCGAGGAGCTCCGCGCCGCGGCGTGACACGCCCGAGGCGAGGCGGTCCGCGGCCAGGACCAGGTCCTCGGCGAGCCATTTGCCGAGCGGAACCAGGCTCCCGCGACCTCCGGCCACGGCGGAAGCGATCTCACGCGCGAGCGCCTGGCGGAGATTGACGACGGGGTCGCCCGCGGAGGGCGTGGCCGCGGGGCCCGGCGGCGCGGACACCTCCGCGGCCGGGGCGCCGGAGAAGGCGGGTTGCGGCGCCGGGCTTCCCGGCCGCACGGCGGCCTGGAAGCCGTGCAGATCGGGCAGGTCGACCTCCGCCGCGTCGCAGAAGAGAACGGACGTCATGATCAGGTTCTGCAGCTCGCGCACGTTGCCCGGCCACGGGTACGCTTCGAGCTCCCTCTCCGCGCGCTGCGTGAAGTGATGCGCCGGCCGGCGGTAGAGGGCGGCGAACTGCTGAAGGAAGATCGTCGCGAGGTGGAGGATGTCGTCCTTGCGCTCGCGCAAGGGCGCGACGTGCAGGCGGACGACGTTCAGGCGGTGGAAGAGGTCCTCGCGGAACTTGCCCTCCGCGACCTTCACGCGCAGGTCCACGTTGGTGGCGGCGATGATGCGCACGTCGACCGTGCGCGCGACGACGCTGCCGACCGGCGTGAATTCCTTCTCCTGCACGAAACGGAGGAGCTTGCTCTGCAGGTCGAGGGGAAGATCGCCGATCTCGTCCAGGAAGACGGTGGCACCGTCGGCCTGGGCCAGGCGGCCGGGCTTGCGCGTGTGGGCGCCGGTGAAGGCGCCTTTCTCGTGCCCGAAGAGCTCGCTCTCGATGAGCGTGGGCGCGATGGCGCCACAGTCGACCACGACCACCGGCTTTTCGCGCCGGCCGCTGAGCTCGTGGAGGGTGTGGGCCACCATCTCCTTGCCCGTCCCGCTCTCCCCGGTGATGAGGACGGTGGTATCGGTCCGCGCGATCTTGCGCGCGGTGGCGAGCAGGGCCTCCATGGCCGGCGAGCGGTAGGCCAGCCGCGACCCGTGAAGCACCAGCCGGAGGTCCGTGACCTCCGCCTCCAGGCGTTCCTTCTCCTCCTTCTGCCGCGCGCGCTCGCGCTCGAGCAGGTGCGCGCGATCGAGCGCCACCGCCATCTCGGAAGCCAGCGCATCGAGAAATTGGCGATCGGAGCCCTCGAACGCCACGTTGACGGAGGCCACCTCGAGCACGATCCCGCCGAGGCAGCGGTCCTGGAGGCACAAGGGCAGCGCGCACAGCGACAGGTCGTCGGGCGGACCGCTGTTCTCGGCGACGAAGTTCTTCTCTCTACACGCGCGCTCCAGGATGGCCAGGTCCCGGGGCATCACCGTGAAGGCCCGTGCCGTCCCCTCGGTGCGTTCCAGCCCCCCGAGGAGATCGAAAGATCCGCTGCGGGACGCCTCCAGGACCCCGACCCGCCGCGCGTGGAGCGTGTCGAAGAGGCGCTCCGTGAAGTTGCGCGCCAGCTCGGCGGAGTCGTTGGACGCGGCCACCACGGTCATGGTGTCCAGCAACAGCCGCATGTTCCGATAGTCCTTCACCTTGTCCCCGGTGAAGATGCCCTGGAGGCGGTCCAGGCTCCCCGCCGTCTCGACGTCGGACCCCTTCTCCCACACACGCACGCCGGCATCGTCCCGTTTGGCCGCACTGAGCGCCTGGTCCCCCCGCCGGATCAGCTCCAGGGCGCCGATGGGCTGAGCGCCGTCCGCCACCGCCAGGCCCGCGCTGAAGTCCAGGCGCAGGATGCCGCCGTGATAGCGATGCTCGCTGAGCCGACGGACGACGTTCTCGGCCACCATCCGCCCGACGTCCCGATCGGTGTCCACGAGGATCACCGTGAAGATCGCGCCTCCGTAGCGGGCGACATGATCGTGGCTGCGCAGGCTCGCCCGCAGCCCGGTCGCGATCTCACGCAGCACGAGGTCGCCGGACCGGCGGTCCAGCCGCTCGTTCACCCAGCCGAAATCGTCCGGCCCCAGTAATACGAGGACGGTGCTGACCTTGCCCTCTTCCGCCTGGGCCAGGGCCGACTCCAGCTCTGCCTGGAACTCCGGCCGCTCCGGGAGTCCGGTGACCTGATCGAAGAGCGTTCGGGAGACCGTTCGCGCGTGGGCGGCAAAGGCGGCGGCCAGGCCGAGGAAGTTCTTCCACCAGGCCTCGTCACTGAGGGTGTCGGCGGCGGTCGGGAAGTACAGGAGCCCGTCCTGGCGGCGGGCGGAGGCGTCCCGGTCGAACCGCAGTCCCGTCCAGGCCGTCAGCTCCGCGCGCGGGCGTCCATCGCGCTTGCGCCGCTCCGGTCCTCCGGCGTCCTCCTCCGCCTTGGTGAAGACCCAGCGTAAGGGGATCCGATAGAGAACGCCGTCGGGGCTGCGGCTGGGGAGCCGCACCGCACCCTCCTCGTTGTCCCCATGCTCGTCGATGAAGCGGTGGTGCAACTCGGCGGCCGCCGCGGCATCCGCCAGCTCGGGAACGGGTTCGAAATGCCCGTCGTGGAGCAGGATTTCGCTCTCGCCCCCGGGCCCCGGGGGCACGTAGAGCGACACGGAAGCGGCCCCGCTGAGGCGCTCGACGAGGCGGACATACGACCGGAGGATGTCGGTTGCTTCGCTCATGCGGCGTGAGCCACGGCCCGGCGTCCAAGGGAGGGGAAACGCGGGCCGGCAGGATGGTCCCCCAGCGCGTGCGGCGGGTCAAATCCGACGTGGAACGACGCCGTCAGGCGCGCTTTTCGAGGGGTAGGTAGTCGCGCCGGCCCCTTCCGAGGTAGATCTGGCGCGGCCGCGCGATCTTCTGCTCCTTGTCGAGCAGCATCTCTTCCCACTGGGCGAGCCAGCCGGCCGTTCGCGGTATCGCGAAGAGGACGGGGAACATGTCCATCGGGAAGCCCATGGCCTGATAGATGAGGCCGGAGTAGAAATCGACGTTCGGATACAGCTTCCGCTTGACGAAGTATTCGTCCTCGAGGGCGATACGCTCGAGCTCGAGCGCGATGTCCAGCAAGGGGTTGCGCCGGGTCACCTCGAAGACACGATCGGCCATGACCTTGATGATCTTGGCGCGCGGATCGTAGTTCTTGTAGACGCGGTGCCCGAAGCCCATGAGCCGGACTTCGCCCCCGCTCGCCTTCACTTCCTTGATGAACTGCGGGATCTTGTCCTTGGAGCCGATCTCCTCCAGCATGCGCAGGACCTGCTCGTTGGCCCCCCCGTGCAGCGGCCCGTACAGGGCGGCGATGGCGGCGGCGGTGGCCGAGTAGGGGTCGACGTCCGAGGATCCCACGGACCGCATCGCGTTCGTGGAGCAGTTCTGCTCGTGGTCGGCGTGGAGGATGAAGAGGACCTCGAGCGCCTGCTCGAGCACGGGATGCACCTTGTAGTTGGGCTCGGTCACCCGGAACGTCATCTGCAGGAAGTTCGCGCAATAGCTGAGGTCGTTGTCCGGATAGACGAAGGGCAGGCCCATCGAGTGCCGGTGCGCGAGCGCGGCCAGGGTGGGCATCTTCGCGATGAGCCGGAAGACCTGCTTCTGCCGCACCTGGGCGTCGTGGATGTGCTTGGCCTCGGGATAGAAGGTCGAGAGCGCGGCCACCGTCGACATGAGGACGCCCATGGGGTGCGCGTCGTAGCGGAACCCCGACACGAGCTCCTTGATGTTCTCGTGGACCATCGTGTGGTGGGTGACGCCGTACATCCAGGACTCCTGCTGCGTGCGCGTCGGCAGCTCGCCCTGCAGGAGCAGGTATGCCGTCTCCAGGAACGTGCTCTTCTCCGCGAGCTGCTCGATCGGATAGCCGCGGTAGTTGAGGATGCCCTTGTCCCCGTCGATGAAGGTGATGCGGCTCTTGCACGCCGCGGTGTTCGTGAACCCGGGGTCGTAGGTCATGAGCCCGCCGTCGTCCCCGGCCTTGATCTGTCGGAGGTCGAACGCCTTGATGGCCCCGTTCTCGATGGCGATCTCGTAGCTCTTGCCGGTGCGGTTGTCGGTGATGGTCAGGGAGTCCTTGCTCATGCCTCCGCCTCGGGGGGTGCGGCCGGGAGAGCCGCCGCTTCGGAGGCTAGCACCCGCCGACGCGGGCGGTCAACGAGCGCGGCCCTTTCAGGCAGGCGACACCGGCGGCAGGTCGCCGGTGGGAAGGCCGGCCAGCTCGCGAAGGGCCCGCGCGACCTCCACGCGTGCCATGCGCTTGCGCCAGGCGTAGGAGAGGTCGGCGTTGTCCAGAGGCTTCGCCGGCTTGTAGGCGATGCCGGCCACCATCTCGATCGTCTCCGCGTCGAGGACACGGCCGCGCAGGAAGTCCTCGGCGTCGCGCGCGACGACGGGCGCGGTGTGCACGGCCCCGAGCACGATGTGCGCTTCCTCGACCCGGCGGCCGGCCCCGAGACGCACGGCGGCGGCCACGCCGAGGATCGGGAAGTCGATCGATCCGCGACGGCGGAGCTTGCGATAGGTCATGGCCCACCCCGTGCGGTCGGGCACGTGGATGCGCGTGAGGATCTCGTCGCGCCGCTTGGCCAGGTAGTTGATCCCGTCCGGCCCGTAGAGGTCGCGGACCGCAATCCGCCGCTCGTCCTTCGGACCGACCAGCGTCACCTCGGCCCCGAGGGCGATCATCACCGGCGCGGTGTCCGAGGACGAGAGGGCCCAGCATACCTCCGACCCCGGAGCCACCAGGCAGACGTGTCCGTCCTTCTTCATGCAGTAGCCGATGGAGGCCCGCCAGAATTCGGTCTGGTTGTAGTAGTTGCAGCGCGTGTCCACGCAGAGGTTGCCGCCGATGGTGCCCGCGTTGCGCAGCGGCGGCGACGAGACGAGAGAGGCGGCGCGGGCGATGGCGGGCCAGCGCTGGCGAACGACCGGATGGTCCGCGACATCGGTGAGGGTCGTCATCGCGCCGAGGGTGAGGCTCCCATTGGCCTCGATTCCGTGCGCCTCTTCGAGGCCCCGGAGCGCCACCAGGACGCCGGGCGTGA
>DASTLK010000048.1:0-4451 GCA_035715025.1 Vicinamibacteria bacterium | reverse complement strand
GAGGAGGCCGAACCGACATGCGGCCAGAGCCCGCCCCCGCCGGCGAAGACCTGTACGGGGCGCTGCTCGAGCTGAGCACGGAGGCCATCGCGCGCTTCGAGCTGCAGCCGGCGATGCGAGCGGACCTCGCGCCGGACGACCAGGCGGCGCACATCCTGCGCCACGCGCGCATCGTGGAGTGCAACGACGCCTACGCACGCCTCTACGACCGGTCGGCGCCGGAGATGACCGGACGGACGGTGGCCGACGTGATCCCGGAGGCGGAGCGGCGCGAGGCCATCGGCCATTTCGTGGCCTCCGGGTTTCGCCTGGCCCACTGCGACCTGTCCCACACGCGCGCGGACGGAACCACGCGCTGGATGACGGCCAACGCCCTGGGGATCGTGAGCGGCGGCCGCCTGCACGGGTACTGGATCACGCTCCACGACGTCACCGAGCGCATGCGAATGGAAGCGGAGAGGGAGCGCCGGGACCGCATCCTCGAAGCGGTGGCCTTCGGGGCCGCGCGCATGCTCGAGCCGGGACCCTGGCCGAGCCATGCCGACGCGGTGCTCGCCCGTCTGGGACGCGCCGCCGATGCGGCGCGGGCGTGGGTGGTCGAAAGCCTGGAGGACCCGGACGGGTCGCCGCGCCTCCTGTTCCGTTTCACGTGGGGAACACGAGGACACGAGATCCCGCCCGACGACCCGCGGCTCCGGGGCGGCATCTCCACGCGCCGGGCGGGTCTCGACCGCATCGAGAGGACGCTGCGCGCGGGCCGGCCCCTCGTCGTCGACGTCGGCAAGCTCCCGGACGCGGAGCGGTCCTTTCCTGCCCGCATGGGATCGAGAGCGTTCGCCGCCGTGCCCATATTCGCAGGCGGAGCCTACTGGGGGTTCCTCGGGTTCGGAGAGACCCGGCGCGAACGGACCTGGTCGGCCTCGGAGGTCGAATCCCTCAAGGCGGCGGCGGCGGTCTTCGGCGCCGCCATCGAGCGCGATCGCTCGGACGGGGCGCTGCACGAGAGCAAGGAGCGGTTCAAGCGGCTTTCCGCGGCCGCCTTCGAGGGGGTCGCCATCACGGAGGCCGGGACGTTCGTGGATGCCAACGACCAGATGGCGAAGATCCTGGGCTGCGACGTTTCCGACCTCGTCGGCCAGCGCGTCGAGCAGTTCGTGGCCGAGGAGGACCGGGCGCTCGTCGAGTCGCACCTCAAGAGCGATTCCGAGGAGCCGTACCAGCATCGCGCGCGGCGAGCGGACGGCTCCCTGGTGCCCGTCGAGATCCGTGCGCGCTCGATGCCCCATGACGGTCGCACCGTCCGCGTCAGCGCGATCCGCGACGTCTCCGAGCGCGTGGACGCCGAAGAGCGGCAGAGCCGGCTCGAAGCCGACCTGCGCCATGCCGCGGAGGAGTGGCGGCAGACCTTCGACGCCCTCGACCTCGGCGTCGTCCTCGCCGACCCCGAGGGCCGCATCGTCCGTCTCAATCGCTGCGCGCTGGAGCTGATGTCGGGATCGGGCTTCAGGGATGCGGTGGGCCGCCGCCTCGAGGACATCGCGGCCCGCGAACCGTGGAAGGCGCTCCTCGACATCCACTGGCGCGTCGGCGCGGGGGGCACGTCCGTGGTGGGGGAGACGCGCGAGCCGTCCACGGCACGCTCCTACTACCTGCTGGGCAGCCCCTGGTTCCGTGCGGAAGGGGAAGCGCCCTGGTGCGTGCTGACGTTCCGCGACGTGACCGAGTTCACGACCATGCAGGCCCAGCTCCGCCGCGCGCGCTCGCTGGAAGCGATGGGCTCCCTGGTGGCGGGCGTCGCCCACGAGGTGCGCAATCCCCTCTTCAGCATCTCGGCCACCGTGGACGCCTTCGAGAACGAGTTCGGCCTGCGGCCGGAGTTCGCGGAGTACTCCATGCTGCTGCGCTCGCAGGTCGTCCGGCTCACCCAGCTCATGCGCGACCTGCTGGACTACGGCAAGCCGTCGCTGCTGCGCCCCTCGCCGACCCGCCTGGCGGACGTCGTCCGGCGCGCGGTCCGGTCCTGCTCCGGACTCTCCCGCGAGCGGCAGGTCCGCGTCGAGGAGGGCGTGGCCGCGGACATGCCGGCCCTGGACATCGAGGGCGCGCGGGTGGAGCAGGCGGTGGAGAACCTCCTGGCCAACGCCATCCAGCACGCGCCGGCGGGATCGGTGGTGCGTGTGAGGGCTTCCCTGGACCGGGAGGGCAGCGAGCCGCGCGCGCGATGCACGGTCGAGGACGAGGGCCCGGGGGTCAGCGCCGAGGACCGCGACCGGCTGTTCGAGCCGTTCTTCAGCCGGCGCAAGGGCGGCACCGGCCTCGGGCTTCCGATCGTGCAGCGCGTGGCGGAAGCGCACGGGGGGACGGTCAAGGTCGAGAACCGGCCGGAGGGGGGCGCGCGCTTCACGCTCCTCCTGCCCGTGACCGGCGCCACCGATATCGGGAGGAGCGCGCGTGCCTGATCGCAAGGTCGTGATCGTCGACGACGAAGCCGACGTCCGCATGCCCCTGCGGCGGTTCCTTCTCGGCAGGGGCTACGCGGTCCTGGAAGCGGAGAGCGTCGCTTCCTTGCGTGCGCTCCTGGGCCAGGAATCCGTGGACGCGGCCGTGGTCGACTTCTCGCTTCCGGACGGGGACGGCCTCGACGTCCTGCGGAGCGTGAAGGCGCAGGACGCCAGCGTGCCCGTCGTGCTCCTCACCGGCCACGGCAGCATCGACCTGGCCGTCAAGGCCATCAAGGAAGGCGCGGAGCAGTTCTTCACGAAGCCGGTCGAGCTCCCGGCGCTCCTCGTGGTCATCGAGCGCGCGCTCGAGAACCGCCGGATGCGGCAGGTGTCGCTGGCCGGCAAGTCCGTGCAGGCGCGCCACACCGTCGATCCGTTCTTCGGAGAAAGCGCGGTCATCCGCAAGCTGGCGGCGGACGCGGCGCGCATCGTGGCCTCCACCGTTCCCGTCCTCATCTGCGGGGAGACGGGCACGGGGAAGGGCGTGCTCGCGCGCTGGCTCCATCAGAACGGACCGCGCGCGGAAGAGGCCTTCGTGGACCTCAACTGCGCCGGGCTCTCGCGCGACCTGCTGGAAACGGAGCTGTTCGGGCACGAGAAGGGCGCGTTCACGGGGGCGGTGGCGGCCAAGCAGGGCCTTTTCGAGATCGCCCATCGCGGGACGATGTTCCTCGACGAGATCGGCGACGTCGACCTGCAGGTGCAGGCGAAGCTCCTGAAGGTCGTCGAAGACCTGCGTTACCGCAAGCTGGGCGACGTCCGCGACCGCCAGGTGGACGTGCGGCTGGTCGCGGCCACCCACCGCGACCTCGGCCGTCACGTCCAGGAGCAGAAGTTCCGCGAGGACCTCTACTACCGCCTCAGCACCATTCCCCTCGTGGTGCCGCCGCTGCGCGAGCGCGGCAGCGACGTCGTCCTCCTCGCGCGCCGGCTCGTGGAGCGGATCGCGGCGGAGATGGGCCGGCCCGGAGTGCGGCTCTCCGGGGCGGCCGAGCAGGAGCTCCTCACGCGGTCGTGGCCGGGCAACGTGCGGCAGCTGCGGAACGTCCTCGAGCGGGCCCTGCTGCTCAGCGATCACTCGACGCTCGATCCGGCCGACATGACCGACGCCGGCGCGGCCACCCCGCCCTCCGCGGGCGCGGGCCCGACCTCGCGCCTGACTCTCGCCGAAGCGGAGCGGCGTCACATCGAGGCCGTGCTGCGCGAGGAGCGGGGGGCGGTGGCATCAGCGGCCGAGGTGCTGGGCCTCTCGCGCAGCGCGCTCTACGAGCGCATCAAGAAGCACGGCATCGTCACCGCCAAGGGCGCGGACAACTAGCCTCCCGCATCCGCGCCTCCGGATTCCCGGACGCGCGTTCTCGAAACCCGGACGCGACGCCCCCCGAACGCCACTCCTCGAATCCCTTCAACTCCCGCGCTGTCTTCCGTTTAGGTGCGGGACGCCGCGGTGGCAGTCCCTTTGCTCTCCTCCAACGCGACGCGGGCGCTGTGGCCCGAGCGAGGTGCTGATGCTGAGACGGTTCACCGAGGCTGTGCTGGCCGGACTGGGGGGACGTTCTCTCTCTCTTTCGCGGGCTCAGCCCGGTGCTCGTCCCACGAGTCCGAAGTCCCTGGAACGCAACCCGCTCGCCCTGACCGGGACCGGCGGCAAGCAGCTTCTCCTGCTCGACGACGAGGAGGCCATCCTGCTGCCGACGGCGAAGTACTTCCGGAGCCTGGGCTGGACGGTCGACCTGGCGCGCGAGGCGGAAGAGGGCGAGGCCCTCATCAGCCACCGGCACTACGACCTCGCCATCCTCGACGTGCGCGTGACCCGTTTCGGGGGCACCGGCGGCCTGGAGCTCCTGCGCGAGATCCGCCGGCGCGATCACGGGACGAGCGTCATCGTCCTGAGCGCGTACATGTCCACGGACATGGAAGCGGAGGCGCGCGCCCTGGGCGCGGCCGCCG
>DASTLK010000047.1:0-2796 GCA_035715025.1 Vicinamibacteria bacterium | reverse complement strand
TGCGGTTCTGTCCGTAGTAGCTCTGCCAGTTGACGATCCCGGCTCCGGCCACCGCGGCCTTGAAGCGGCCGGTCTGGGTGACCGCCCACATCGTCATGTACCCGCCGTAGCTCCAGCCGAGGATGCCGACGCGCTCGCCGTCGATGGGCGCGGAGGCCACCGCCGCGTCGACGCCCTTCAAGATGTCGCGCAGGTCTCCGTAACCGAAGTCCTTCACGTTGCCCTGCGTGAAGGCCTCGCCCTGGCCATAGCTGCCGCGCGGATTGGGCATGAGGATGTAGTACCCCTGGGTCGGCAAGACCCCCGTCCAGCGCGAGGGCCAGCGCGGCGATGACGCCGAGGACGGCCCGCCATGGACGGAGACCACGAGCGGATGGCGCGCGGCTGGATCGACGTGCGGCGGTGCGATCAGCCATCCCTGGACGCGCTGGCCGTCGCTGTCCCAGTGCAGGCTCTTCACCTCGCCCCAGGACGGCTTCACCGCCGCGTTGAGGTGCGTCACCGACCGCCCGCGGCCCAGCTCGCCCGCCCAGACTTCCGGCGCCTCCACGAACGACTCGTGGACGGCGGAGAAGTTGCGGCCATCGCGGCTGAGGCTGAAGTCGGTGAGCAGCGCGGGCCCGCGCCACACGGTCGTGACTCCGGCCGCGGCCGGGCTCACGGTGCCGACCATCGTCTCGCCATCGGCGTAGGCGGTGAAGAGGACGTCGCCCCCCGGGCGGAACGCGATCCAACTGGCGGACCCGGCGAACCCGGGCGTGAGGTTGCGCGGCGCACCGCCCGCGGCGGGGACGAGCATCACGTCGCCCCCCGTCGAGCCCTCGTCGCTCATGAGGCCGTGGATGACCGCGATCGAGGCGCCGTCGGACGACCAACGCGGCTGCGCGATCTGCAGCGGCGGTTTCCAGAGAGAGCGCGCCTCGCCGCTGGCCGCGTCGACCACGTACAGCTCGGCCGTCCAGTAGTTGTTCGTGCCGGAGCCGTGCACGGCCTCCGCCGCGAAGCGCCGGCCGTCCGGCGACCAGTCGTAGTCGTAGACGTACAGATCGGACGGGCTGACCTCGCGCAGCTCGCCGCCGGCCGCATCGACGATCGCGATGCGCTGTTCTTCCACCTTCTCCTCGACGACACCGGCGTCCGGCTTGTACGCCACCAGGGCGCCCTGCTCCTGCGTGGATCCGGCCACGTAGAGGACGGCGAGCCGCTTCCCGTCCGGGGACCAGTGCGGATGCTCCAGCTGGCCACGCGCATGGGTCAGCACGCGCGGAGCGCCTCCGGTGGCGGGGGCGACATAGAGCTGGAGCTGGCCATCCTGCGCCGCGTCGGACAGGAACGCGATCTCCCGGCCGTCGGGCGACCAGGTGAGATCGCGCTCGCGGTGAGGCGCCTTGTCTCGCGCCGCCGTGAGTGCCCGCGACGTGCCACCGTCCAGGCCGGACACGCGGATCACGGAGCGCCGCTCCGCGCCGTCGGCGGCGCGTACCCGCTCCGCCCAGGCCACGCGCGTTCCGTCCGGGGAGAGGGCGGTCTCTTGCAGGCTCACGACGCGGCCGAGGGTTGCGAGGACGGAATCGACCGACGGCCGTGCGGGCGGCGCCGCCGCGCGGAGGGGAGGGGCGGGAAGGGTGGCCACGATCAGGAGCAAGAGGAATGGAGAGAGGCGTGCGCGCAAGGTCATCATCACGGCGCGATTATGGCCCGCCGCGCGTCGCGGCGGCGGCCGAGGTCGACGAGAGTCGCGCGCACGCGGTCGCCGCTCACGAGCAGGCGCCCGATCGAGATGGGCAGGGTGAATCGCCGCGGCCCCGCGCTGCCGGGATTGAAGTAGAGGACGCCGTCACGCGTCTCCTTCTTCGGCTGATGCGAGTGCCCGGAGATCACCACCTGTACGTCCCGCACCGCGCCCGGCCGCAGCGTCTTGATGTCGTGAACCATCAGCGCCGACAACGAACCGAGCTTCACCACCGTGGTCTCGGGGAGCGCGTCCGCCCAAGGCCCTTGGTCGTTGTTGCCGCGCACGGCGATGACGGGAGCGATCGCGCGCAGGGCCTGGAGGACGTCCGGGCCACAGATGTCGCCCGCGTGCAGGATCAGGTCCGACCCGCGGAGCGCCCTCAACGCTTCGGGGCGCAGGAGATCGTGCGTATCCGAGATCACGCCGATGCGCCGGCCAGACTCGTCCCCGTCGCTCACGCCCGAGTCCGCCTCCAGAGAGGGCTGCCCATCGGCACGAACTGTCCGGGGGCAATGCCCGCCGGCTGCAGGAGCGGGTCGGCGACGAGGAGCACGACGGTCGAGCCGAGGTTGAACGCGCCCAGCTCCTGGCCGCGAGCGATGGGGATCGGCGCCGGCGGCTGGGTGAGCGCGCCCGGCCGTCCGGAGTTCGTGACGAGGTCGGCGAAGGAGAGGCTCATGCGTCCGACGTTGGCCGCCCCCACCATGATCACGGCCGCGGGCCCGAACTCGGGCGAGTCGATCAGGATCGACACCCGCTCGTTGACCGCGAAGAGGCTGTTCACGTGGCGGATGGCCAGCCCGTTCACGGGAAAGAGGCGACCGGGAACGTAGCGCCACGCGCGGATGCGGCCGTCGACGGGCGAATGGACGCGGTGGTACATGCTGGGGCTGAGGTACAGCGTCGCGTGCACGCCCCGAGCGAACGTCCGCGCGTCGTCCTCCGATCCCAGGAGTGCGGAGAGGGAATACGTGCGGCCCTTGATCTGCTCGAGCCGGCCATCCTCCGCCATCGTCCCGATCGAATGCACGCGGGAGTCGCAAGGCGAGACGACGACGCCC
>DASTLK010000046.1:0-9787 GCA_035715025.1 Vicinamibacteria bacterium | reverse complement strand
CAAGCGCGACATCGAATCGTGGGCCGGCCCGCGTCCGGGCACCGACGCTCCGGCGCGCTCCGCGGGCGCGCCCGCGTCACGGCCCTCCGCCGCTCCCGCGTCGCGCCCCGCCGCTCCCCCCGCGCCGTCGATCACGCCGGGCCAGGAGCTGCCGCTCTCCAACATGCGCAAGACGATCGCCAAGCGCCTTTCCGAGAGCATGTTCACCTCGCCGCACTACTACGTGACGGTCGAGGTCGACATGGACGCGGCGGTGGATCTCCGCGACCAGATCCAGCGGCTCGAGGAGGGCAAGGTCTCGTTCAACGACCTCGTGGTGAAGGCCTGCGCGCGGGCACTCACGCGCTTCCCGCTCGTCAACGCCTCCTGGGGCGGCGACAAGATCGTGACCCATGCCGAGGTCAACGTCGGCATCGCGGTCGCCATCCCCGACGGCCTCATCACCCCCGTCGTGCGCAACGCCGACCGGAAGTCGATCCTCGACATCGCGCGCGAGGTGCGGGACCTGGCCACGCGCGCGCGCGACAAGAAGCTCAAGCCGGAGGAGTTCACCGGCTCGACCTTCACCATCTCCAACCTGGGGATGTTCGACGTCGAGGAGTTCACCGCCATCATCAACCCGCCCGACAGCGCCATCCTGGCCGTGGGCGCGGTGCGGAAGGTCCCGGTGGTGGACGGCGAGACCATCCGGCCCGGACACCGCATGAAGGTGACCATGAGCTCCGACCACCGTGTGATCGACGGCGCCCTGTCCGCGCAGTTCCTGGCCGAGGTGCGGCGGCTGCTCGAAGCCCCCGTCGGCCTGTTGTTGGGCTAGAGAGTCAGGAGCGCAGCGCCGCGCAGCGGCGGTGAGCGCTGGGGGGTTTCAGGGGGGGCCGCAGCCACCCATCTCGATGATGGCCGCAGTGCGATCGCCCGCCTTGATGAGGCGTGAGTGCCCCCCCTGAGATAAGAGCTAGCTGTTCGAACCCTGCGGGTTCCGCCGGGTGTAGTCGTCGATCACGCCCTCGATGCACCGCCGATCCTCCGGCGGGAGCGTGTCGAACTTCACGCCGAAGCCGGGCGGCAGGCTGTGCACCGGATGCTGCTGCCGGGGGTTGAGCCAGGTCACGATTCCGCGCAGCACGAGCGGGATGTCCTTGCCGGGAGTGGCGAGGGTGATGGTCACCGCCTGGCTGAGCTGGGGCATCTGATCGCGCGCCACGTAGGCGCCGAGCACGTTGATGTTGACGGTGAAGGTGCTGACGGAAGTGCCATCGTCGAAGGCGACGGCACACCGGCGGATGAACGGCACCCGGAGGAGACCGTTGTTCCTGCGCTCGACGGTACGACGCACGGGATGAGCCCGACTCGCCACGGCACCCTCCTTGTGAGGAGCCAACGCTCCATCATACGGGAATTCGAAAAGGAAAGTTGCGGTCGGGGCCGGCCGGAGCTCACCCCAGGACGAATCGATCGGCGCCCGTGCGCCGCGTCACTCGCTCGCGGTCCAGGTACTCGAGCAAAGGGATCACGAACTTACGGCTGAGGCCGGTCAAGTCCTTGAAACCGGCGACGTCGAGGCGCGAGCCGGGGGGCCAACGGCGCCGGACTTCGTCCTTGAGCGCTTCCAGCCTCGAGCTCTCGACGAGGGCATCTCCGACCCGCCGCAGCGTGCCCTCCGCCGTCAACGCGCGCGCCACCTTCTCGAGGACGCGGCCATCCGCGGCCATTCCCGGGGGCGGGTGCGCCATGTCCACTCCGCTCAGCTCCGCGGCGCGGACCGCGGCCAGCAGGGCCGTGCGGACGGCCGCCTCCTCGGGAGTGAACCGCACCTCGTGGTCGGCGAGGGCCACCGTGTCCCCGGAGACCCGGGCCCGTCCCTCACGCGCGAGCACGTCGAGCACGGCCTCGAAGACCCCCTCCGGGACGCGGGCGAACACGCGGCGGCGCAGCTCCTCGCGGGGCATCCCCGCGTCCAGCCGGCGCGTGCCGTGGAAGTCGCGCAGCCGCGCCTGCGCGGTCTCCGCCAGCGTGGCCAGCGCGCGCGGCGACACCAGCGATACGGGATCGCGGCCGAACACCGCCACGTCGTCACGGCCATGGAGAGCGGCGAGGAGCACGGGCAGCGGCACCGTGACGCGCGCGGCCAGGGTGGCCGCGTCCAGGCCCGCGGTTCCCGCCTCTTCCACCATCCGTACCGCCGCCTGCGCCGCGTCCGCCGCGTCCGCCGCGCCGGGGATCGAGGAAACGCTGCCGCGGCGCCGCTTGCCGGCCAGGGGGTCGGCCACGACCGCGCCCCCGATGGTGACCGCCGGCGAGTACGAGCGGAGGACCAGCCGGTCCCCGCGTCCGGCCACCGCCGGCGACTCCAGGCGGAGCTGCACGCGTGCGGTGGCTCCGGCGGCCACGGCGGCGCCGTCGAGCACGCGCAGGCGGGCCAGCACTTCGGCGCTGGCGATGTGCACGCGCACGCGCGTCTGGTCCTTCAACGCACGCTGGCCCGGGAGCAGGGTCAGCTCGGCCTCCACGATCGAAGTGGCGCGCAGCGTCCCCGGCTGCGTGACCACGTCTCCGCGCGCGATCTCGTGCACCTCCAGCCCGCTGAGGTTGACCGCGGTGCGATGTCCCGCCTCGACGCGCTCCGCGGGAGCGCCGTGGACCTGCAGGCCGCGCACGCGCGCGCGGCGGCCTCCGGGCAGGACCTCGACCTCGTCGCCGACCGCGAGCATGCCCGACACGAGCGTGCCCGTGACCACGGTGCCGAACCCGCGCAGGGTGAAGGCGCGGTCCACGGGCAGGCGCAGGAGACCCTCGCCCGGCCGCGGGGGCACCTCGCGGGCCAGGGTGCGAAGCCCGTCCTTCAGCGCATCGAGGCCCTCGCCCGTCCGCGCCGATAAGCGGAAGATGGGCGCACCCTCCAGGAACGATCCCTCGGCGAGCTCGCGGACCTCCATCTCCGCCAGGGCCTGCATGTCGGCGTCGGCGGCGTCGCACTTGGTGAGGGCGACCAGGCCGCGGGGGATGCCCAGGAGCCGGCAGATGTGGAAGTGCTCGCGGGTCTGCGGCATGACTGACTCGTCGGCGGCCACCACCAGCAGCACGGCGTCGATCCCGTGGGCGCCGGCCAGCATGTTGCGCACGAAGCGCTCGTGGCCCGGGACGTCGATGAAGGATGCGACCAGGCCTTCCCCCAGGTCGAGGTGGGCGAACCCCAGGTCGATCGTGATCCCCCGCTCCTTCTCCTCTTTCAGGCGGTCGGGGTCGACGCCGGTCAGGGCGCGCACGAGGGCGCTCTTCCCGTGGTCGATATGACCGGCCGTCCCGACGATCAGGGAGCGCATGAGCGGCCTCCCGCGCACGGGCGGAAGCGGACGGCCTAGGCCGCCCGGCGAGGGAGGGTCACTCCTCGCGCGTGGACACGCCGAAGACCGCCTCCGCGGTCTTGTGCAGCTTCGCGGCCAGGGCCAGGCGAGCCTCCTTCTCGGTGCGGACGATGAAGGAGTAGTTCTCGCGGGCGACCTTGATGAGGAACAGCAGCTCGTCGCGCGTGAGGTTCAGCACGATGCGGTTCTCGTTCTGGTCGAAGAAGCCTTCGAGCAGCTTGTCCCGCAGCCTCAGCCGCGCTTCCTGCTCCTCGTCGGTGATGAAGTGGTACTCCTGGCGCGTGACCTTCTGGAGGAAGATCAGCTCCTTGCTGTTGAGGTTGAGGGCTACGCTGCGGACGTCGGACACCATCGCTCCATCCTCCCGAAGGCGGGTCCTCGCGCCACCCCGGCGGCCGCACGGTTGGCAGGTCGAAGATCCGCATCATATCGGACCGGCACCCGGCCGTCACGTGTCCGCGGCCACGTCCCCGTCCCTCCGTTCAACGCCGTCGCCGGCCGCCTCCACGTGCCTTCCCCGACTTTCCCGCCTTCCGGGCCGGGGCCCGCTCCCGGCCCCGGCTCGCCGGTCGTGACGGCCGTGAGGGACGGGAGGGCGGCCGGCCCGGGCCCCGCCCGGCCGCGGCGCGCTCGAGGACGTCGACGAGCGCGAAGTCGATCTTGCGTTCTTCCAGCTTGACCGCGGCCACCTGCACCTTCACGCGGTCGCCCAGGCGGTAGACCTTGCCCGTGTTCTCGCCCTTCAGCATGTGGGCCCGCTCGTCGAAGCGGTAGTAGTCGTCTGTCATGGACGAGACGTGCACGAGGCCCTGCACGTAGATCTCGTCCAGCTCGACGAACAGCCCGAAGGACTGGACGCCCGTGACGTATCCGGAGAACACCTCGCCGAGCTTGTCCGCCATGAAGCGGACCTTCTTCCATTCGATCAGCTCGCGTTCGGCGTCGGTGGCCCGGCGCTCCATGTCGGAGAGGTGCTTGGCCATCTCCGCGAGGGGGGCCGGGAGGTCGCGGGCGACGTCGGCTCCCTGCCCGTGGCGCAGGGCGCGCAGGGAGCGGTGGACCACGAGGTCGGGATAGCGCCGGATCGGACTGGTGAAGTGCGCGTACATCTCCGTGGCCAGGCCGAAGTGCCCCAGGTTCTCCTCGTGATAGCGCGCCAGCCGCATCGTGCGCAGGAGCAGGTAGGAGATGAGCTTCTCCTCCGGCTTGCCCTCGACCTGCCGGAGGATGCCCTGGAAGTCCTGCGGCCGGATCTCCTCGAGCTTGGCCGGCAACCGATACCCGAACGAGGAGACCAGCTCCGCGAACTCCTCGACCCGCTCGGGATCGGGCTGCTCGTGGATGCGATAGAGGGTCGGGGTGGCCGCGCGGTCGAGCCTCTCCGCCACCGCCTCGTTGGCGGCGAGCATGAACTCCTCGATGGAGCGCATGCTGTCGAGGCGCGCGTGGGCGACGATCCCCGTCATCTGGCCCGCCTCGTCGAGCACCAGCTTGGGCTCGGGCAGGTCGAAGTCCAGCGACCCGCGCTCGTAGCGCCGCCGGCGCATCAGCTTGGCCAGCTCGTCCATCCGCTCGAACAAGGGGACGAGCGGTGCGAACTGGCGCCGCAGCTCGGCGTCGCCGTCCACGATGCGCTGCACCTGCTGGTACGTCATCCGCGCCCGGCTCTTGATCACGCCGTCGTGGAACTCCGCCCTGCGGACCCTGGCCTTCGCGTCCAGCTCCAGGACGACGGTCTGGCTCAGGCGATCCTGGTTCTCCACGAGGCTGCAGATGCCGCTGGAGAGGGCGTGGGGCAGCATGGGGACCACGCGGTCCGGGAAATAGACGGAGGTGCCGCGGAGGTAGGCCTCCTGGTCCAGGGCCGATCCCGGCCGGACGTAATGGGCCACGTCGGCGATGTGGACGGCCAGCTTCCAGCCGCCGCCGGCAAGGCGGTCGAGGCTGATGGCGTCGTCGTGGTCGCGCGCGGTCTCGGGGTCGACGGTGACGGTGTCCCAGTCGCGGAAGTCCGTGCGGCCCGCGATGTCCGCCGGCCGCACCGCCTTCGGCACCCGCTCCGCCTCCGCGTCGACCTCGGGGGGAAAGGCGTCGGGCAGCCCGTACTTGGCCATGATGACCTTGAGGTCGGTTCCGGGATCCTCGAGGCGGCCCAGCCGCTGGAGCACGCGGCCCGAGGGATTGCGCGTGGCCGTGGGCGGACGCGTGATCTCGGCCAGCACCATGTCGCCGGGCCGGGCCCCCGCCTCGTCGCCGGGGGGAATGAAGATCTCGTGCAGCACGCGCTTGTCGAACGGGATGACGTGCCCGCCGAAGCGCCCGTCCTCCTCGAAGCGGCCGACGATGTGCTGCTGGGCGCGCTCGAGGACCCGGATGATGCGCCCCTCCGCGCCCTTGGGAGTGTGACGCTCGACGCGCGCCACCACGCGATCGCCGTGCAGCGCCTCCTTCATGTTGACGGCGGAGACGTAGACGTCGCCTTCGCGCGTGCGGGGAGCGCCCGCCGGCTTGTCCGGCACCACGAACCCGAACCCGGCGGGGTTGGCGGTGAGGCGTCCCACCACGAGGTTCATGCGGTCGGGCAGACCGACGCGCGCGCCGTGGATCTTCACGAGCTGGCCGTCCGCGATGAGGCGCCGCAGCACCTCTTTGAGGTCGTGTCGCCCGGTGGCGTCGAGGCCGAGGCGGCGCACCAGGTCGCGCACGCCCATGGGCTTGCCCTGGTTGGCCAACAGCTCGAGCACGGAAGCACCGAGGTCCCTCGGAGTGCCGGCGGTGGGAGTGTCACGGGTGGTCATTCGGGCTCCTCGGCGCGTGCTAAGCTCACGGACTTTGCCACGGAACGAAATGGCTCGCCCTGCGATCTCTCTCGTCATGCCAGCCTACAACGAGGCCGGCAACATCGAGAGGGCCGTGCGCTCGGCGGCGGCGGCGGGGGCGCGGGCGGGCACCTACGAGGTCGTGGTCGTCGACGATGGAAGCCGCGATGGCACCGGGCAGCGCCTGGCGGAGCTGGAGGCCGAGCTGGGCGCGGCCCTGCGCGTCGTCCACCATGCGCGCAATCGCGGCTATGGAGCGGCCCTGCGCAGCGGGTTCGCCGTCGCCGAAGGCGATCTCGTCTTCTATACCGACTCCGACAATCAATTCGACCTCTCCGAGCTGGCGGGGGTTGTCCCGCTGATGCGGGAGTGGGATGTCGTTCTAGGCTATCGCATCGACCGCAAGGACGCGCGGCGCCGGCTGATCACGTCCTGGGTCTTCAATCGTCTTTCCTGCCTCGTCTTCGGCCTGTCCGTCCGCGACCTGAACTGCTCCTTCAAGCTGTTCCGGCGTGACGTGCTGCGCGCGCTGCCCCTCGAATCGGACGATTTCTTCATCGACACGGAGATGGTCGTACGGCTGCATCGCGCGGGGTTCCGCTACGTCGAACGGGGCGTGACGCACCTTCCCCGCCTGTCCGGCCGCTCGACGGTGCGGCTTTCGGACATCCCGCGCACGCTCAGGGCCGTCGCCCGCATGCGGGCCAAGATCAAGTCCGAGCCACCGCGTTGACGGGCTGGGCCTTCACCGCTCGCCTCCGGCCCGCCCTGGGGCCGGCCGGCGCCGTGCTCTTCGTGACGGCCACCTTGGTCACCGCCGCCTATCAGGTGACGCGGCCGATCGTGGTGGACTTCGGATCGGCATTGGCCGTCCCCCTTTCCGTCCACGGTCTCTATCCCGCCGAGGAGGGATTCCGCTGGACGAACGGGCACGGCGCGGTCGCCCTCCCCGGCCCTGGCCCCGGCCGGGCCGTTCGCGTGGACGCGATCGTCTCGGCCTGGAGACCGCGCGGAACGCGCGCCCCCCCGCTCAGGGTCACGGTGGAAGGCGTGAGCCTCGTCGCGGAGCCGGGCTCCGCCCCCATCACGGTAGGCCTCACCGCCGCCACCGGCCGCTCGGCGCGCGGCACGGTCGATGTCCACCTCGAATCCGAGACGTTCGCCCCCGGTCGTGGCGATCCTCGAACCCTCGGCGTGCGCCTGCACGAGGTGCGGCTCTCCCCCGCCGGCGGTGCGTTCCAACCGGGCCTCCCTCCCTTGCTGCCTCTCTCGTGGGCGCTGGGCGCGGTGCTGCTCGTGTTCTGGACCGGCGTGATGGTGGGCATCGACGCGCACCGGGCGCGGGAGGCCGGCGTCATCGCCGCCGCGCTGGTCACGATCGGGATCGTCTTCGCACGCGCGTGGACCGTGTGGCTGCTTCCCGCGGCCACGTACGCCGAGGCCGCGCTCCTGCTCCTCGTCGCCGTCGTCCCCCGGCAGGTCGGGGCCGTCGCGAGCGTGGTCCGCGATGCCGGGTCGCGGCTCCTCTCCCCGCTGCGCACGCTCGATCCCCTCCCGCTGGCCGCGCTCGTGATCCTCGGCGCCGCCGGGACCGTCGTCGCCTATCGGCTGCAGCCCGTCGTCGTGATCCCGATGGGTAGCGGGCGCGAGACGGCGTTCGAGCAGGGCCTGGGCAGCTTCGACGCGCTCGACGGCGTGCGGTTCCGGCACGTCGCCGGCCGCGCCTCGCTCGACCTCCGCGATCTCGGCGGCGGCGAGTGGCGAGCAGCGGTGACGGCGGCCTCCCCGGGCGTGCCGAGGTCGTTGCCCCTCGCGGACGCGGGCCCCGGCGTCGTGGAGGCCCTGGTCGGCCCCGAGTGGTCGACCCACGAAATCACCGCGCACGCGCCCTTTGGATGGCGCTCGGGGCTGACCCTGACCTTCCCCGGCTCGCGCCGCGACGACCTCTGGCTGCGCGAAGTGCGCATCGATCGCGGACGCGCCTGGCCCTCGCTGCGCATCGTC
Source organism: Vicinamibacteria bacterium (assembly GCA_035715025.1). Lineage (GTDB taxonomy): Bacteria > Acidobacteriota > Vicinamibacteria > Fen-336 > Fen-336 > AA29. The sequence goes on along the minus strand of DASTLK010000046.1, from coordinate 1,599 downwards.
CTCGCGGTGATCGCCGCCGGTCTCCTCCTGGCCGTGGCCATGCGGGCGAGCGGTCTGCCCGCACGCACGGCCTGGATCGGCGCCGCGATCCTGGAGACGCTCGAGGTTCTTGCGATGGCGGCCGATCCCGCGGCCGCGCTCCCCCACCTGCCGCACCTGGTCGCGATCGTCTTCCTCGGCGCGATCGTGACCGCTCTCGCGCGGGCGGTCGCCGTCCGGGGCGAGGAGCGCGCCACGTCCCTGCCCCCCGCGGCCCTCGCCGCCGGCGGCATCGGGTTCATGGCCTGGCTGGCCGCGACGACGGCGCCCCTGTATCGCGGCGGCCACTTCGTCTTCCACTCGTCGATCGCGGAGGAGATCTGGAAGGGCCGCTTCCTTCTCTACTACCTGCCCTACCCGGGGAGCATGCTGAGCCAGCAGGCGCAGTGGGGCAACGTGATCGTGCCGCATCCGGCCCTGTATCACACCCTCGCCGCCCCTCTGGCCGCCCTTCCGCACGCGGCGTTCTTCACCGCGGAGAAGGTGCTGCTCGCCCTCCTGCTCGCGGCGATGGTGTGGGCCTGCGCGGCGCTGGCCGCGCGCCTGGGACCGCCCGGGTCCGCGACGCCGGCGGCGGTCCTCATGGCCGGAATGCCGGCCTCGTTCCAGCTGCTCGGCCTGGGCCATCTGATGACGATCCTCGGCTGCTGGGCCATGACCATGGCCGTGACCTACCTGGCCTTGAACTGGGACCGCCTGGGCGAGCGGCGGCGATGGTGGCAGGCCGTGCTCCTCCTGACCCTGTGCTATCTGTCCTATTTCGCCGGCCTGTTGTTCATGTTGATGCTGATCGCGATCGCCGCGATCGCTCTGGTCCGCCGGCAGCCCGCCTTCGTCCGAGCCCTGCTGACCGCGGGCGCGATGGCGGCGGCGCTCGCGTTCGCGGCCTACTACGTGAACTGGACCTGGCCGTTCCTGTCCGAGTCGGTGCCGCAGCTCCTGGGCGGATCCGGCGCTCATACGAGCTCGAGCGCGGGGGCTCTCCCTTCTCGCATCGCGGCCGCCCCGCACAAGCTCGCCTACACGTTTGGATCCGTCCTGGTGCCGCTGCTCGGCCTCACCGGCCTGATCGTCGCCCGCCGCGGTGTCGAGCGCGTCCTCCTTCTGGCCTGGGCCGCCGTCCTCCCCGTCTTCAGCGGCCTCGACCTGTTCTTCAACTTCCTGCTCAAGCACCACTACTTCACGATGGTGCCGGTGGCGGTCGGCGGCGGCGTGCTCCTCGCGCGGATGGCCGAGCGGGGCCGATGGGGCCGGATGCTGGCCGTGGCCGCGCTCGTGGCCGTCGCCGTCCTCGCCGCACGCGTCGGCCTGGACGCGGCCACCGGACGCATCCCGTGACCTCGCGCGGCGGAGGCGCGTGCACGCCAAGGGGTTGCCCGGCGTGTCCCTTCCCGTATAATGGCCGTTCCTCTCCCTGCCGGAGTGGCGGAATTGGCAGACGCGCACGGTTCAGGGCCGTGTTGGCTTCGGCTAGTGTGGGTTCAAGTCCCACCTCCGGCACCACCATCGTACGAGCGCTGAAGGTTCTGGATAGCTGTTTCAACAAGAGGTCGGCCGTGG
>DASTLK010000045.1:0-4901 GCA_035715025.1 Vicinamibacteria bacterium | reverse complement strand
CCGCCGTTCCCATCGCGGGCAAATACCGGCTGATCGACATCCCCATCAGCAACTGCCTGAACTCCGGGCTGCGGCGGATGTTCGTGCTCACGCAGTTCAACTCGGAGAGCCTGAACAAGCACATCAGCCTCACCTACAAGTTCGACCTGTTCTCGTCGGCGTTCGTGTCCATCCTGGCCGCCGAGCAGACGGAAGAGAATCCGGACTGGTTCCAGGGCACGGCGGACGCCGTCCGGCAGAGCCTGCGCCATCTGGAGACCCATCGCTGGAGGGAGGCGCTGATCCTCTCCGGCGACCAGCTCTATCAGATGGACTACGGCAAGCTGACGGAGAGCCATCGCCGCCAGGTCGCGGACGTGACGGTGGCGGTGACGCCGGTGACCGCGGACCAGGCCCACGCCTTTGGGATCCTCAAGGTGAACAAGCAGGGCCGCATCGTGCACTTCGACGAGAAGCCGCCCCGGGAGCGGCTGGACGGTCTCGTCTCCGAGGTGCCCGGGCTGGGGCAGACGTTCCTCGCCTCGATGGGGATCTACATGTTCGGCCGTGACCTGCTCGTGCGCACGGTGAGCGATCCGAAGCTGGTCGATTTCGGCCGCCACATCATCCCGAAGCTGGTGCCGGAGGCGCGCGTCCACGCCTACGTCTATCGCGGCTACTGGGAGGACGTGGGGACGATCCGGTCCTACTACGAGGCCAACCTCGCCCTCTGCCAGCCCGTGCCGCCGTTCGACTTCTACGACAGCGCGCGCCCCGTCTTCTCCAATCCGCGGTTCCTGCCCGCCACCAAGATCGAGGGCTGCACGGTCGAGAACGCGCTCGTGGCCGAAGGCTCCATCATCGTGCAGGCCGACATCCGCCACGCCCTCATCGGCATCCGGGCCCTCATCGGCCGCGGCGTGCGCATCCAGGACAGCCTGATCCTGGGGGCGGACTACTACGAGACGAGCGAGGAGGTGCAGCGCGCGGCGGGGGAGGGCCGCCCGCCGATCGGGATCGGAGAGGAGACGGTCATCCAGCGCGCGATCATCGACAAGAACGCGCGCATCGGGCGCGGAGTGCGCATCGCCAACGAGGCGGGCGTCCAGGAGAAGGACGGCCCCGGTTTCTTCATCCGCGACGGTCTCGTGATCGTCCCCAAGAGCGCCGCCATCCCGGATGGAACGGTGATCTAGCGGCTCATGGCGGGGATGTCCCCTTGCGGATCCCTTCGATCTTCCGATCCCGCTCGGAGGTGATGCGCTCGCGGTCACGCCGATACTCCTGCTCGAGCTTCTCCAGGGCCTCGGGATCGGCGGCGCGCGCGCGCTGGGAGCGATGCATGATCTCGCGCTCGGCCAGGCGGGCTTCGCCGACCTTCCGCGCTTCCGCGATGGCGGCGCGCTGCTCGTCGGTGATCGGGCGATCGACGACTCCCTCCTCCTGGTCCTTCTTGCGCAGCCGGGCCATCGCGAGCTCGTAGGCGGACTTGGGGGCGTCTTGATCGGCCACGGGTACCTCCGCGCCTAGCTTACCGCGTCGGCTCACTCCCGCGGCCGGTGCTTGCGCGCCGCCTTGTGGATCGCGCGCCAGCGCTGCTTCTGATCGGCCCGGCCCCGCTCGTCCTGGCGGAGGGCGAGGTAGCGCAGCTCGCGCTGGAGCTTGCGATAGCTCTCGAGCCGCGCGGGGCTGAGCGTCCCCTCCGCGGCGGCCCGGATGACCGCGCAGCCGGGCTCGCCGTCGTGCGCGCAGTCCACGAAGCGGCAGGACGCGGCCAGCCGGTCGACCTCCGCGAACGTGCCTTCCAGCGCGTCGGGCCCCGCCCAGAGCTGCAGCTCGCGCAGTCCGGGGGTGTCGATGAGGAGCGCACCGCCGGGAAGGTGGAGCAGCTCGCGATGGGAGGTGGTGTGGCGGCCGCGGGAATCGGAGGCCCGCACCGCTGCCGTGCGCTGACGATCCGCGCCGAGCAGCCGATTGACGAGGGTGGACTTCCCGACGCCGGAGGAGCCGATCAGCGCGGCCGTCCGGCCGGGAGGCAGGCTCCGCTCGAAGCCGTCCAGGCCTTCGCCCGTCGCGGCGCTGACCGCCCGCACGGGAACCCCCGGCGCCACGTTCTCGGTGGCGCGCAAGCGCGCCGCGACCTCGGCCGGCGCGAGCAGGTCCGCCTTGTTGAGGACGATGGCCGGCTGCGCGCCCCCATCCCAGGCCAGGACGAGCGCGCGCTCCAGGCGTCGCGGGTTGTAGTCGCCGTCGAGGCCGGCCACGATCAGGACGACGTCCACGTTGGCGGCTACGACCTGCACCGCCGTGAGCGCACCCGGCACTTTGCGCGCCAACTGGGTGCGGCGAGGCAACACGCCGTGCACGATCGATGCGCCGTCACCCGGGGGCAGGCGGACCGCGACCCAGTCGCCGATGGCGGGCCGCTCGCCCTCGTCACTGGCCCGATGACGCAATCGGCCGGACAGCTCCGCGCTCCGCTCGCCCTCCGCCGTCCACACGACGAACGCGTCGCGGTGGACGGAGACGACGCGTGCGGGCACGGTGGCGGCGGCGTCGGCCACGCCGGCCCAGGCGGCATCCCAGAGGTCATCCCAGCCCATGTCTTCGAGATTTCCCATTGCCCGGCTCCTTCCTCACGTGAGAGCACGCGAGCGGGACGCATGTCCCGCCGGAAGAAGGACGGTGGGGCTAGCGCCGCGAGGCGGAGCCCACCGTCCGTCCGGCACGGGCGGCGGTGGGGAAGCGGCGAACGCGAGGACGTGTCAGCAGCAACGGGGAGTCTACCACGGTCGGAACTACAGTCCGATCTCGGCCGCGATGGGCTTGAGGGCGTCGATCAGGAATTCCACGTGCTCGTCGAGCGGCCGCCCGATCGCCTCCGCCCCCCCGTACACGTACGAGCGGTCCACCGAACGCGCGAAGGCCTTGTCCTTGAGCTTCTTCACGACGGACTCCACGGGCAGGTCCGCGAGGCGCCTGGACGGCCGCACCTTCACCACGGCGCCGATGAAACCGACCAGCTCGTCGCAGGCGTAGATGGCCTTCTTGAGCGGCGTATCGCGAGGGATGCTCATGTAGTCGGCGTGCGAGCAGATCGCCTCCACGATCTCATCCGGGTAGCCGCGCTCGCGGAGGATGCGGCCCCCGACGTGGAGGTGCGTGTCCTCGGTCGGGTTCTGCTCGTAGTCGAAGTCGTGGAGGAGGCCGACGATGCCCCACTTGTCGATCTCGGCCGGATCGGTGACGCCGAACCAGCGCGCGTAGGCGCGCATGGCCTCCTCGACCGCGCGGCCGTGCTTGCGGAGCGCCTCCGCCTGCGTGAACTCGAACAGCAAGGCCTGCGCCTGCGCCCGCGTGACCTGGGCCATCGCGCCTCCGGCGGAGGGACCCGCCTCGTCGCACCGGGCCCACACTACCACGAGGCACTCGCGCCTCGACCGGTGCCCGCGCGACCGGTAAGCTGTGGGACTTCATGACCCGCGCCCTGGCCCGCCGGCCGGAGACCGCGCTCTTCGTGCTCGCCCTGGGCGTGTACGCGTACTTCTTCCAGGCCGGCGGCTGGAACCAGAACGTGCGCTTCGACCTCACGCGCGCGATCGTCGAGCAGCACACCCTCGTCCTCGACGACTACATCGTCAACACCGGCGACTATGCCTTCGTCGACCGTCACTACTACTCCGACGCCGCGCCCGGACTGTCGATGCTCGCGGTGCCGGTGTACTCCTCGGTCCATCCCCTTGCGCGCGGACAACGGGTGCGCGGCTGGCTCGTGCATCTGGGTGCCTACCTGTCGACGCTCGTCTGCGTGGCTCTGCCGTCGGCCCTCGCCCTGGCCATGCTGTTCCGGGTGGCGATGGTGCTGGGCGCGCCTGCCCCCGCCGCCGCCGCGCTCGGTATCGCGTGGGCCTTCGGCACCCTCGCGCTCCCGTATGCCACGCTGTTCTACAGCCACCAGCTCACCGCCGCGCTGCTCTTCGTCGCCTTCGGCCTGCTCGTGACGGCGCGCATCGCCTCGCGCTGGACCGCGTCGCGGATGCTGGTGGTCGGCGGTCTTCTCGGGTCCGCGATGGCCACGGAGTATCCATCCGCCCTGGCGGTGGCGGTGATCGGCGCCTATGCGCTGGCCGTCGTCCGGCCGCGCGAACGACTGCTCTGGATGGCGGCGGGCGCGGCGCTTCCCTTGCTGGCGCTCGCGGCCTATCACACCGCGGCCTTCGGGGGCCCGCTGACGACAGGCTACGGCGCGACCGGCGACCAGGCGCGCGACGGCGGGCTCTTCCTCGGCCTCACGCTGCCCTCGTCGCTCGTACTCGGAAAGGTGCTGCTGTCCCCCGGTCGGGGGCTGCTCAAGCACGCGCCCTGGCTGCTCCTGGCGCTGCCCGGCGCGGCCCTGGTGGTCCGGGACCGCGCGCGCCGTCTCGAAGGACTGGCCTGCCTGGGCGTCATCCTCGGGGGGCTCTGGTTCAACAGCTCGCTGACCTCGCGCGGCGACTGGGCCGGCGGCAGGGGAATGGGCACGCGGCATCTCGTTCCGCAGCTGCCCTTCTATGTGCTGGCGATGGTGGGGCTGGTCGTTCCGCCCTCGCGGTGGTGGGGCCGGCCTCTCGTGCGCGCCGCCGTCGCGACCGCGTTCGCGGCCCTGGTCGCGATCTCGACGTGCCGGATGGTCGTGGCGACGGCGGTCCTCCCCGAAGTGCCCCTGGTGGACGATCCCTTCGCCGATTACCTGATGCCGCGGTGGAGCGCGGGGCAGCTCGCGGTCAATACCATTCCCTACAGCGGGCCGACGAGCGCGGATCGGACGGCCTGGAACCTGGGACAGAGGATGGGGCTGGACGGGCGGGCTTCACTGTGGCCGCTCGGCCTCTTCGTTGGACTCGTGGGCGTGTGGCTCGTGAGGAACGTCCGGCGGGCGGTCG
>DASTLK010000044.1:0-10047 GCA_035715025.1 Vicinamibacteria bacterium | reverse complement strand
GCGCAGGAAGGTGCCCAGCGTCACCAGCAGCACCCACAGGATGAGGAATCCGAAGAGGAAGAGCGTGATCTCGACCTTGCGCTCCTTGAAGGTGAAGTAGCCGTTCCCCTTGGGATTGGTGTCGATGTAGGGAATGGCCATCAGGCCCACGATGATCAGGCTCGGGAACACCACGCCCGCCAGCCAGGGATCGAAGTAGACCAGCATCTCTTGGAGGCCGAGGAAGTACCACGGCGCCTTCGACGGGTTGGGCGTACGCGCGGGATTGGCCGGCTCCTCGATGGGCGCCTTGAGCAGGAGGCTCCACACCACGAGGATGATCATCCCGATCACCATGGCGAGCAGCTCGGTGTAGACGAGGTCGGGCCAGACCCACGTCTTCTCCGCCTCGCCGTCGCTCGCCTCCTTGGGGGGCTGGCCGGCGGCGATGCGGTCGTCGTTGTCGTAGGCCTGGGCCATGCTGAGCCACAGGAAGAAGCCGACCAGGAACAGCATGGCCACGATGGGCACGTTGTCCGGCTTCTTGACGATGAGCGCGAAGTTCGGGTCCAGCATCGACACGCCGAGGAAGGCCACGGCGAGGATGCCCATGATCGCCGCCGGCCGCGCGCGCCAGATCCCCCGCGTGCGCAGGGCGAGCAGGAACAGGATGGCGGCGACGGTGATGAAGATCTCCGGCGCGGTCAGCGCGTTGATGACGTCCTTGAGAGTGGAGATCATCCTTGCGTCCTCGCTCCGCGCGTGACTTCACCGGGCGACTCGGCGGGAGGGAATCCCGCCTCGTCGGTGAAGGAGACGCTCCGCTGCGGAAAACGCATCACAGTGGCCCCGAGATCCCGCCGTCCTTGCGGACGCGCCAGAAGTGGACCGCCATCAGGATCCCCGCGACGAGCGGGATCCCGACGCAGTGCAGGACGTAGAAGCGGAGGAGCGCGCCCTCCCCGACGAAGCGTCCGCCCAGCAGGGCGAAGCGCGCGTCGGATCCCGAGTGGACCATCTTCACGTCCCCTAAGACGAGGAGTTGCGAACCTGGCCCTTCATACCCGAGCACGGGCGTGGCGCGCGCCATGTTGGAGCCGACGGTGATGGCCCAGATGGCGAGCTGGTCCCAGGGGAGCAGGTACCCCGTGAAGGAGAGGAGCAGCGTGAGCACGAGCAGGATGACGCCGACGTTCCAGTTGAACTCGCGCGGCGGCTTGTAGGAGCCGGTCATGAACACGCGGAACATGTGCAGCCACACGCTGATGACCATGGCGTGCGCGCCCCAGCGGTGCAGCTCGCGCATGATGCCCAGCGGCACCTGCTCCGCGAGGTCGATGATGTCCATGTACGCGTAGGCCACCGTGGGCCGGTAGTAGAACATCAGCAGGAGGCCGGTGAAGGTCTCGACCAGGAACAGGAAGAAGGTCAGCCCGCCCATGCACCAGGTGAACTTCAGGCGGATGCCGCTCTTGCGGATCTTCACCGGGTGCAGGTGCAGGAAGACGTTCGTCATCACGACCAGCACCCGGTTACGGTTGGTGCTGGGCACGCCGTGCCGGAAGACCGACTTCCAGAGCTGCGTGTCCGTGATGTAGTCCCAGGTGCGGGAGAGGAACGGTTCCGGAGGCTTCGCAGTAGCCATCTACCCTCGCTGGTTCAGGGTTGGGAATTGCCCGCCGTGCGCCGACAGCATCAGACCTTGAGGGACGATTCTTCCTTGGTCCACTCGCCCTTTTCCTGCTGGAACTTCACCGACTTGTCGACCAGGATCTGGCCGTCGTCGGAGAGCACGATGCGCGCGCGCTCCAGCGGCCGCGGGGCCGGGCCCTCGAAGTTGACGCCCGTCTTGTAGAACCCGCTCCCGTGGCAGGGGCACTTGAACTTGTTCTCCGCGGCCAGCCAGTTCGGCGAGCACCCGAGGTGGGTGCACACCGCGATCAGGGCGTAGAAGCCCTCGGAGTTGCGTACGATCCACACGCCGTACGCATCCTTCCAGCGCGTGTCGACCTCGCCCACCGTGTACTCGCTGGGGAAGCCGACCTTGAACGACTGCGGCGGCTCGAAGAGCACGTTCGGGAACATGAAGCGCGTGCTGGCCACGAGACCCGACGTGCAGGCGGCGGAGAAGGCGACCCAGCCGACGGTCGTCCACTTGAGGAAGCCGCGGCGGGAGACACCCTCCGCGTCCGCCGATTTCGCGCTCGTGGCCGCGGCCGGTGCGGGCTTCGCGGCCGCGGCCGCGGCGACGCCGCTGACCGCATTCGATCGCGGCGCGGGTGCCGCCTGCACCCCGGCGGGGCCGGTGGCCGGCGTCATCGGCGGCGTCGGCAGCGGTGGCGTGGATGCCGCGGCCGTCCCCGCCGGATGCGCGGCCGCGGTGTCCGGAGGCCTGGTCGGCGGTGCCCCGACGGCCGCCGGCTCCGCACCGGGGGCCGGTGGCTTGGGGGTGGAAGGGTCCTTCTCGTCTGCCATCCAGCTCCTCGTCGTATGTGGATAACCCGAATCCGCTGAGCTGCCTGCACTGCGGCCACCACTGGGATGGATGGCTGAAGCGCGAGCAATGATACCTTCCGTCAAAGTCGTGTCAAGGCAGCGCGCGGTTTCGAATTCTCGCCACGGCTGAGGAAACATGCCGAGCTCGTCCAAGAAGGTGATCTACGCGGCCCTCCTCGGCAACCTCCTGGTTGCGACCACGAAGTTCGCCGCCGCCGCGCTCACGGGCAGCTCGGCCATGTTGAGCGAGGCCGTGCATTCCCTCGTCGACACCGGGAACGAGGTGCTCCTCCTGCACGGACTGCGGCGCGCCGCGCGCCCGGCCGACCAGGCGCATCCGTTCGGCCACGGCCGCGAGATCTATTTCTGGAGCTTCGTGGTCGCGCTCTGCATCTTCGCCCTGGGCGCCGGCGTGTCCGTCTACGAGGGCATCCTCCACGTGCTCGATCCCGCGCCCATCACCCGGCCCGTGGTGAACTACGTGGTCATCGCGCTGGCCCTCGTGTTCGAAGGCGGCTCGTGGAAGGTGGCGTTCGCGGAGTTCCGGCGCGAGATGGGCGACCAGAGCCTGCTGGAGGCGGCGCGGTGGAGCAAGGACCCGACGACCTTCATGGTGCTGTTCGAGGACAGTGCCGCCGTCCTCGGCCTCCTCATCGCCCTGGCGGGCACGGTGGCGGCCGAGGTCCTGGACCGTCCCGTGCTGGACGGTGTCGCTTCCATCGCCATCGGCGTCCTGCTCGGCATGGTGGCGGCCTTCCTCGCCCGCGAGAGCAAGGGACTCCTCATCGGCGAGCCGGCGCAGTCGGAGGTCACGGACGCCATCTGCGCCATCGTGAGCGTCGAGCCGGGGATCGAGCGCGCGAACGGCCTCTTCACGGTGCACGTCGGCCCGCGGCAGGTCGTGGCCGGCATCAGCGTGGATTTCCGGGACGACCTGACGGCCCGCCAGGTCGAGGACATCGTGGCCGCCGTCGAGGCGCGCGTCCGCGAGGCCCACCCCGAGATCGTGTCGCTCCTCATCAAGCCGCAGAGCGCGGCCGGATTCGCGAAGGCCTTGCGGCCCGGGGAAGGGGAAGGCAAGGACGAAGGCTGACGGTCAGGACGCGGGCGAAGTGGCAGCCAATCAGCCCGCTGGTGGCCGCAGCGCCCGCCGTCCCTCGAGGGCCGCGCGCGCGGCCGCCTGTACCTTCGGGCTCGGGTCGTGGTCCCGCAGCGACTCCAGGGCGGGACGGAGACGCGCATCGGGAACGACGGCCGCGGCCTCGATGGCCTGGAGCAGCGCGTCGATGCGCTGCTCCTCCGTCATGCCCGCGACGGCGTCCAGACGCGCGCGGTCGAGGATCTCGAGCAGCACCGGCGCCGCCGCCGGATCCCGGCGCCGGGCCAGCGCCACGGCCGCGTTCCACCGCACGTCCGCGATGGGATCGGCCAGCGCGGCCACGAGGGTGACGCGCGATCCCGCGCCCGGGAACGAGCCCAGCGCATGCACGGCCGTCTTGCGTACTCCCGCGTCCTCGCTGCCCGCCAGCTCGACCAGCGCCGGCTCCGCCGCGGGATCGCCGATCGCACCCAGCGCCCACACCGCATAGATCTGGGTCTCGGGATCGGCGTGAGCGCCGCTGACGGCCGAGTCCTTCGCGGCCTGCAGCAGGGCGGGCACGGCCCGACGATCGCCGAGCCGTCCGAGGGCGAGGGCCAGGTAGCGCCGGACGCGCGGATCGTCGCCCGCGGACTCGCTGAAGGTGCGCACGGCCTCGTCTACGAAGCGCGGGTCCTTCAGTGCAGGGTCCTTGCGCGCCTGCAGGACCTTCGTGAGCTCGAAGGCCGCCTGCCAGCGGCGGTTGGCGCTGCCCGTGCGCACCTCGTCGAGGTACTGCCGCGGACCCTTCCCTTCGGACGCGATGAGCCCGAAGATCACGAACACGGTCACGCACACGGCCACGATCGAGAGCGGGAAGATGAAGAATTGCAGGACCAGGAAGGGAGTCGTTTGACGGAGGGCCGGCTCCGCCAACGGATCGGAGACGGGCCCTTCGACGGAGACGGGAGGGGCCTTCGCATCGTCGGGAGGGGTCGCCATGGGGAGCGCAGTATCCCGCGGCGGCGGCGCTTCTTTCAAACGCCGGCCTTGATCAGCACCACGTAGTCGGCGGTGGCCCCGGGCACTCTCACGCGGTCGCCGCCGCGAACGTCCAGCGCGTAGAGACGGAACGGGACCAGCCGCAGCGCGTTGTCGCGCCACTGGCCGCGCACGCCCGTGTCGCGCAGGCCGGCCCCCGCGAGCGCCGCCGCGAGCGCCGGGGCTTCCGCGCCCATCACGTAGACGGTCGCGCGCGGGACATCCGGCGCGATCCGGAAGGACAGGTCCGTGCGCGCCTCCGGCTTGCTCAGGCGGCGCGTCGTGATCCACCGCGCTCCGCGCACGGCCTCCGGAAGGACGTCGAACGTGTCGTCGGCGGTGCCGTCGCACTCGAAGTAGAACGGCCACTGGTCGCGCGCCTCCTGGTCGATGAACCAGGCGGGGCTCTTCGGGTTGCTCGAACGGAGCTCCCGCACGAGGCCGGCGTCCGCCGCCGGCGCCGCCCCGGGGGGCGCGTAATGGACGACGGCGGTGTCCTCGTGCCCGGCGCCGTCGCTCACGCGGATCTCGTTGCGGCCGGGGTGCAGGGGCGCACGCCAGAAGAAGACGTTGGCCACGGCGCGGCCGCCGGGGTGCCGGTACTCGCCGTTGCGCCGCACGCCTTGATCGGTCCCGTTGAGGGTCAGGGTGAGGGCGGACGCGTTCGCGTAGGCCTTGATCCCGTCGTCCGCCCGCCCGCGGCGCAGGAAGTAGGTCTTGCTGGCGAGGTGGACGGTGGGCTCCTGCGGGCGCAGGAAGGACCGGTACAGGTACCACGCGTCCTTCTTGAAGCCGGCGTAGGTGAGCAGGCCCTTGGTGTTGCGCGCGCCCTTGTATTTCTCGGTGCCGAAGTCGCGGAAGCTCCAGAGCGAGTACATCGGAACCTCGGCCGCGTGATCGCGGAAGACCACCTGGTCGTGCACCTCCTCGATGACCTGGCGGTACTCCTCGGGCTCGAACTCGTCCACCACGTGACGGGGACGGCCGTAGTCGGTGTGGTTGCTGATCACCGCGCCCGCCCCGCTCTCGGAGATGAAGCGCATGGCGAGGGCCTTCGCCTCGAACTCCCAGGGCTCGCCGAAGTACCAGCCCCGGTAGGTGTTCTGCGCGATGAGGTCGAGGTCCGGATAGAACCGCTTGCCCTTGGTGCCGACGTTGCTCGCGTAGGCGACGATGCGATGGGGATCCGCCGCCTTCACCACCGCCGCGTAGCGGTTCACGCGCAGGAAGCCCGTCTCGTTGCCCACCGACCAGAACACGATGCTGGGATGGTTGTAGTTCTGGAGGACCATCTCGCGCGTGATCGTGTCGCCCGTCTCCTTGATCTTGCGCTCGTTGGAGTGGCCGTTCTCCGCCCACACCAGCGCGCCCTGCTCGTCGGCCAGGTCGTACTCGAGGGCCGCGTGGGGGTAGTGGGCGAGACGGGCGAGGTTCACCCCGAGGTCCTTGAGCAGCGCCCACTCCTCCCGCAGCTCGTCGTCGCTGACCGCGCTCAGGTGCGCTTCCGTCTCCTGGTGCTTCCCGACGCCGCGCAGCAGGATGGGGGCGCCGTTGAGGGTGAAGCCCTCGCCGTCGAAGCGGAAGTCGCGCAAGCCGAAGCGTTCCTTCACGCGGTCGGTCGCGCGCCCGTCCACGACGGTCTCCGTGTCCACGGTGTAGAGGCGGGGATCGGTCGTGCTCCAGAGCTGCGGCCGGGCCAGGTGCGTGGAGGCGACGGCCTCGCCGCGCGCGCCCGCCTCGACGCCGACCGTGCCTTCGAGGGTCGCGACCTCGGCGCCGCGAGGATCGCGCACGCGGCTGCGCACCCTCACCTCCCGCGCGGCGGGCGAGGCATTGCGCACCAGGGTGCGGACGGCGAGGTCGGCGCCCTCCGCGGCGACGTTCGTGGGCGTGACGTAGACGCCGGACGAGGCATGGTCCGTGGGGTCGACGTGCACCGCGTCCGTCTCCAGCAGCCAGGCCTTGCGATAGATCCCGCCATAGAGGTTGTAGAGCTGCTTGCCCGTACCGGAAGGCAGCGAGTCGGCGGTGGAGAGGAGCTCGTTGTTCGCGCGGACGGCCAGGACGTTCTCGCCTTCCACGACGTGGTCGGTCGCGTCGAAGACGAAGCGCGTGAACGCGCCGCGATGCTGGCCGAGGTGGTGCCCGTTGAGGTAGACGTCGGCAAAGACGGCCACGCCTTCGAAGACGACGTAGAGGCGACGGCTCGGCTCGGGTCGCGCGATGGGAAGACGCAGGCGATACCACGCGCTCTTGAACGGCTCCGCGCCCCAGGTGTGCGGCACCTGGACGGCCGTCCAATCGTGATCGTCGAATCCCGGTGCCTCGGCCCCGGAGAGGTCCTGGCTGCCGTGGAAGCGCCACGGACCCGACAGGAGGACGCGGGACCGGAGATCGGCCGGTGAGCTGGACGGCGCGGGCGACGGCGATGCGGACGGCGCCGGCGCGCGGCGGCAGGCGGCACCGAGAGCGAGCGTGAGCGCGAACAGCGCGACGGGGCCGCGCCGGGCGGCGACCCTCAGGGCCGGGTCACGCCTTCGCCCGATCGCGCAGCCGGCGGAGGGTCAGCTCGACGTCGACGATCAGGGCTTCGGTCGTGTTCTCGAGCTGGTCCAGCCCGCGATGGAACTGGGCGTAATCGGCCTGGTCCGGCTCGTCCGCCTCGGCCAGGTTCTCCAGGCGGGCTGCCCACTCCATGAGGCTCTGCAGGCTGGCCTCGCCGTGCGAGTCCATGTGCGAGGTCTCGGTCCGGCCGAGGTCGAGGCCGCGGAGGAACGCGCCGATCTCGCGGCGGCGATGCTTGGCCCGCTCCACCACGCCCAGGAAGTTGCGCTTGGAGGCGGGACGGATGGGCAGCAGGGGCTCGATCGCGCCCTTCTCGAACCGCTCGCCCAGGCCCTCGGAGAAGCGCGTCAGCTCGCCGCGATCGCCTTCCGCGTCCGGCGTGCCCTTCTTCATGATGATCTCGGAGACGGCCGTCGGTCCCGCCGTGTGCTCCGCCGCGACCGCTCCGCGCAGGAGGTACTGGATCTCGTCCGGGCCCTGCGGCCCCGTGGGCAGCAGGAGGTCGCCGGGCGTGAACAGCTCGCCGTTGGGCCCGCGCCGCTGCGAGAGCGGGCTCTTGCGCCCGCCCTTCTTGCCCGTGCGGGGGCGATCCCCCGGCTTTCCCCCGGCGCCGGGGCGCGCGGGAGGAAGCATCGGGCGCGCGGGCGCCGCACCCTTGGCTCCCGGCACCGGCTTCACCCCGAGAACCGGCTTCGCCCCCGGCACCGGCTTGGGCGCGGGGGCTGCCTTGCCGGCCGGTACCGCGAGCGGCGCCACCGGCCGGGCGGGCGCCGGCGCCGTCTTCGCGACGGGTCGCGCCGCCGTCTTGTCCTTCGCCTTGGCCGACGGCCGCGCCTCGACCTTCTTGTGCGGCGCGGGGCGTGCGGCGGTCTTCGTCTTCTTCTTGCTCGTTGCGGCAGGCATCAGCGCTCCTAGTCCTACGGGTCAGAACTTCTCGGGGATGTCCGCGAGGGCGGGGAGAACGCCCTGGAGGAGTGTAGCACGGCCACCCGTAAGATGCGGTCTCCGCTACGATAGCGCCATGCTCAACGCGGCGTCGTGGTTCGTCGACCGCAACGTGGCCGAGGGCCGCGGCCGGTCGCCCGCGTTCCACTGCGAAGGCCGCACGCTCACGTATACGGACGTCCAGGAGCTCGTGAGCCGCAGCGGAAACGCGCTGCTCGAGCTCGGCATCCAGCGGAAGGACCGCGTGGCCCTCCTCTGCCACGACGCCCCGGAGTTCCTGGGCGCCCTGTGGGGGGCGATCAAGATCGGCGCCGTGCCCGTTCCCATCAACACGTTCCTCAAGCCCGAGGAGTGGCTCTACTGCCTGGACGACAGCCGCGCCCCCGTGCTCGTGATCTCCGCGCCGCTCGTCGAGCCGGCGGCGGCAGCGCTAGGGCGTGCGGCGCACCTCCGCCACGTCCTCGTGGCCGGCGGGCCGGCCGGCCCGCATCTTTCCTACGAAGACCGCTGCGCGCGGGCGAAGTCGGACCTCACGGCCGCGGCCACCTCTCGCGACGATCCCGCCTTCTGGCTCTATTCCTCCGGATCGACGGGGGCGCCCAAGGCGGCCGTCCACCTCCAGCACGACATGGTGGTCTGCAGCGAGACGTTCGCGCGGCACGTCCTGGGGATCCGTTCCACGGACACCGTCTTCTCCGCGGCCAAGCTCTTCTTCGCCTACGGCCTCGGCAACAGCGGCTACTTCCCGGCGAGCGTGGGGGCGCAGTGCGTCCTGCATCCACGGCGCATGACGCCCGCTCTCGCCTTCGAGGTGCTGACCCGCCATCGTCCGACGCTGTTCTTCGCCGGCCCCGCCCTCTACGCCGCGATGCTCGCCCTCGAGGACGCCCCCGCGCGGGAGGACCTCGCGTCGCTGCGGTTGTGCGTCTCCGCGGGCGAGTCGCTGCCCGCCGACCTCTTCCTGCGCTGGAAGGATCGCTACGGCGTCGAGATCATCGACGGCATCGGCACCACGGAGTGCCTGCACATGTTCATCTCCAACCGGCCGGGCGCGGTGAAGCCGGGCTCGTCGGGACAGCCCGTGCCCGGCTACGACGCGGCCATCGTGGACGAACGGGGAGCGCCGGTCGTGCCCGGCGAGATCGGCAACCTCCGGATCAAGGGCGACTCGATCATGTCCGGCTACTGGAACCAGCCCGAGAAGACGGCCGCGGCGCTGCGGGACGGCTGGATCGAGACCGGCGACAAGTACTACCAGGACGACGACGGGTACTTCTGGCACTGCGGCCGCAGCGACGACATGCTCAAGGTGAAAGGCGCCTGGGTCTCCCCGGTGGAGGTCGAGGCGGCGCTCATCCAGCACCCCGCGCTCCTGCAGGCCGCCGTCGTCGGCTACAAGGACGCCGAAGGCCTGATCAAGGCCAAGGCGTTCGTCGTGCTCAAGGATCCGTCCCGGGCGTCGGACGCCCTGGCCGCGGAGCTGATGGCGTTCGCGCGGGAGAAGCTTCCGCCCTACAAATGCCCTCGCTGGGTCGAGTTCCGGACCGAGCTCCCGATGACGGCGACGGGGAAGATCCAGCGCTTCAAGCTGCGGGACTGACCACCGCCATGGCGCTGACGATGGTGGCCGGCGGCCGCATTGAATACGAGCGCATCGCGGGGCGGACGGGGGGCCCGACGATCGTCCTGCTTCACGAGGGCCTCGGCTCGATCTCCATGTGGAGGGACTTCCCGCGCCGGGTAGCGGAAGTGACCGGCCACGAGGTGCTCGTGTACTCGCGACACGGTTACGGCCGGTCCGCGCCCCTCACCGCTCCGCGGCCCCTGCGCTTCATGCACGACGAGGCGCTGGTCGTGCTGCCCGAGCTACTGGACACGCTCGAGATCCGCCGCCCCATCCTCCTCGGGCACAGCGACGGCGGATCCATCGCCATCATCCACGC
>DASTLK010000043.1:0-4719 GCA_035715025.1 Vicinamibacteria bacterium | reverse complement strand
CCGCGCGCGCGAGGTCGTCGATGCCCTCGACCGCAAGGACTGGGATCTCGAGCGCACAGAGCGCGTGCTGGCCGGATCGACGGGACAGGGGCAGGACGAATCCGCGGTCGGCACTCTCCAGCGCCTGGCCACCCTGACCGCGCCGACGGTCGAGGACGTCTCCAGGGCCACCGACCGCTTGCGCAAGGCGGAGGAGGCCCAGCGCAAGATCGCGGGCACCGTCGCCAGCCGCGCGCGGCAGCTCGCGGACCTGCTCGACAAGGCCCTCGCGTTCCACGATACCCACGGCGACGGCGGCTGCCCGGTCTGCGACCGCGAGGGGGCCCTGAGCAAGCCGTGGCACGAGAAGAAGAAGAAGGAGGCCTCCGCCTTCCGCGAGGCCGCCACCGCGGCCACGGCGGCGGGCAGCGAGGCCGAAGCCGCGCGCAAGGCCGCCCTCGCGCTCGCGGTGCCGTCGCCGCAGACGGTCGAGCGCGCGGCCAGCGTCGGCCTCGACAAGCTGGGCGCGGCCGCCCTCCAGGGCCTCGCCGATTGGCAGCTCGTGATCTCGGCGGGCGCGGGGGCGGAGCTGAGCGGCCTCGCGCGCAACCTCGAGATGGCCTCGAAGGGCCTGCGCGCCAAGATCGAGGCCCTCCGCGACGCCGCGGCCGTGGATCTGGCCAAGCGCGAGGACCGCTGGCGTCCGCTCGCCGTGCAGCTCGCCTCCTGGGTGCCGGTCGCGCGCGACGCCGTCGGTGGCAACGCGGGCATCCCCGCCATCAAGTCCGCGGAGAAGTGGCTCAAGGACACGGCGGGGGAGCTGCGTGACGAGCGGTTCGCGCCCATCGCCGACCGCGCCCAGGCCATCTGCGACGACCTCCTCAAGGGCAGCAACGTCAAGGTCGCGCAGATCCACCTCACGGGGGCGGCCAGCCAGCGCCGGGTCGATCTCGACGTCACCGTGGACGGCGTCGCCACCGCCGCCCTCGGCGTCATGTCCCAGGGCGAGCTCAACGCCCTCGCCCTGAGCCTGTTCATCCCGCGCGCCACCCTCGAGGAGAGCCCGTTCCGTTTCATCGTGATCGACGACCCCGTCCAGTCCATGGACCCCGCGCGCGTGGACGGCCTCGCGCGCGTCCTGCAGAAGGCGGCCGTCTCCCGCCAGGTCGTGGTGTTCACGCACGACGACCGCCTGGCGGAGACGGTGCGGCGCCTGGGCATCCCGGCCACCATCATCGAGGTCGCGCGGCGAGAGAACTCGGCGGTGGAGGTGCGGCGCGCGCTGGATCCCGTCTCGAAGTACCTGGCGGACGCCTTCGCGGTGGCCAAGACGACCGGGCTTCCGGCCCAGGCGGCGCGACGCGTGATCCCCGGGCTGTGCCGCTTCGCGGTCGAGGCCGCCTGCATGGAGGCCGTGCGCCGGCGCCGCCTGGCCAAGGGCGAGAACTACGCGGCGGTCGAAGAGCTGCTCGCGGACGCGAGCCACGGCCTGACCAAGCTCGTGGCCCTGACCCTGTTCGACGATGCGGATCGCGGCGGGGACGTCCTGGCCTCGCTGCGCAAGGCGGAGCCGACGTTCCCGGACACGTTCCAGATGCTCAACCGCGGCGCGCACGGCGCGGAGGGCCCGGTCCCCACCATCGACCTCGCGCGGTCCGCGGAGAACCTGGCCCTCTGGATGCGAGGCCGGCCCTGAGCGACACGCGCGCCGTGCTTCAGCTCGCCCGCGACCTCCTGAGCCGCGCGGATCCCTCGACCGCCGGCCTCTGGCCTCGCGCCGCCGCCCTGCTCATCCGCCAGGCCCTCGAGGAAGCGGTCGATGCGTATTGGACCGCTCGGCAGGTGCCGCTGGACTCGGTGTCGACGCAGACCCAGCTCGTCTGCCTGCGCATGATGACGCCGGCGGGCACGCTCCCGGCCCAGCTTCACGAGGCCTGGGGTGCCCTCAGCCGCGCCTGTCACCATCATCCGTACGAGCTCGCTCCCACCGCGGGCGAGCTGGCGACGTGGATCGACACGGTGGAGGAGTTCGGGACGCCGTCCCAGTCGAGCTGACGTCTACAGGACGTGAGCCGTTTTGGCTCCCCTTTCCGCGTCTCCAGGGAAAGGAGACTCCACACATGAACCGCCTTCTCGCCGGACGCCGTTCCCTGGCTCTGCTCGCCGTGCTCGCCCTGCTCGCGGCCCCCGCCATCCTGTTGGAGCCGCGGCCCGTTCGAGCCTTTACGCTCCCCACCGACATCATCTACTTCGATCCCATCAGCGTGCCGCTCGATCACACGCTCCACGTCCACCTCGTCAACGAGCTCTCGAACGTCAAGATGGACTTCCGCGCCATACTGAAACCCACCACGCCCGGCACCGGCAGCCAGGTCGTCGGGTCCACCGTCACCCTCGCCCCCGGCGATGGATCCGACGAGGCCTTCCCGTTCGCCGTCTTCTCCCCGCCGGCCGGGGTCACCCGCGTGCCGGTGGTGGCCACGATCTTCGTCACCCTCAGCGGGGGCGGCTCGCTGCCGAACGATTGGAGCGGGACGGTGGCCAGCTCGGTGGAGACCGTCAGCGACAAGACGGAGCTGCCCATCGCGATCCTCGGAGGGCGGCACATCCTCCGTGACCGCGCCGGCAACCCCACTCCCTGTCTCTTCTGCAACTGATCCGGCGGTGACGAGCCCGCGCGTCCTCCGGTGGCTGGCCGCGACCATCGTGGCCGGCGGCGTGCTCATGTCGTTGGAGATGGCCGCCGTTCGCCTGTTCGCTCCCTACTTCGGATACTCCATCTACGTCTGGGGGACGACGATCTGCGTCGTGATGGCGGCCATGGTCGCCGGCTATGCGATCGGCGGACGGCTGGCCGATACCGCGCGCGCGGAGGCGCATCTCTTCATCGCGATCCTGTCCAGCGCCGCCTGGCAGCTCCTGGCCCTGTGGACCATGCACCTCCTTCTCCCGCGGCTGGCGGAGACGAGTGAGGTCATCGGCGTCACCCTGGCCGCCCTGGTCCTCTTCGCCCCTTCGATGGTCGCGCTCGCCGCCACCGGTCCGATCCTCGTCCGCCTCTGCGCGCAGGTGGGGACGATCGGACGGGCGGCGGGCCTGATCTACGCCCTCTCCACCGCGGGCAGCATGGCCGGGATCGTGGCCACGATCTTCTGGCTCCTCCCGGGCCTCGGAACCCACGCCACCCTGCAGGTCCTCTGCGGCACGTCATTCCTCATCGGCGCGGCGGGCCTGCTCACCGCGGGAAGACGCCGGGAGATCGGCCTCGCGGTGGCGGCGGGGCTCGTGCCCGTGCTCATGGCGCCTGGCCTCGGCTGGTCGGAGGGCAGCGTGTGGACGGCGGAGTCGTCCTACAACCTCGTGCGCGTCGTCCAGCGCGGCGGGCGGAGGCTGCTCCAGCTCAACCATCCCTCGTCGATCCATACCGTCCGCGACGGTAGCGGGGTCTGGACCGGGTTCTACTACGACGCCTTCGCGCTCGGTCCGCTGCTCGTCCCCGCCCGGCGCGCCCTCGTCCTGGGCATGGGCGCCGGCGGCAGCATCCGATCCATGCGCCTCACCAATCCGGAGATCGCCATCGACGCGGTGGAGATCGATCCCCGCGTGGTGGAAGCGGCCGCGCGCTGGTTCGACGTCGATCCCGCTTCCGACGGCCGGCTGCGCGTGCACGTCATGGATGCGCGGCGATTCCTTTCCCGCGATCGCGGCACCTACGATCTCGTGCAGCTCGACGTCTACCAGGGAGGGCCGTACATCCCGTTCCACCTGGTGACGGAGGAATGCTTTCGTCTGGCCCGGGCGCGGATGAGCGACGACGCCCTCTTGATGATGAACGTCTTCGACCGTGGCCCGGACAAGGCGCTGCTGCGCAGCCTCGAGGCCACCCTCCGTCGCGTGTTTCCCTCCGTCATGGTCGGCCACACCGACGCCGGGAACTTCATGCTCTTCGCGTTCACCCGCGTCCCTTCCGTGGAGCGGCTCCGCTATCGGCCGGCGGTGCTGCAGGCGAACACCGGAGTGCGGGACATGGAGGTCCGCGAGGTGGCGCGCGCCGACGGCGCGGCGGTCTTCACCGACGATCGGGCGCCGATCGAGGACATGACGCGTCGGATGCTCGCAGTGCGCTGACGCACCTCTCCGCGGTCGATTCGGCGAAAGAGTCGCTCGCGTTACGTCGATTTGCCCCGGAAACGAGTATGTTATGGGCGCCGAGGGTCGAGTCGGCGTTCGATCCGGCGGCAAAGGAGGTCAGGTGGCCAAGGCTGCGAAGAAGAAGGGCGCTCGGAAAGCCAATTCCGCGTTCATGAAACCGGTGACTCCCAGCGGAGCGCTGGTGGACGTCGTGGGCGCGCAACCCATCCCGCGCACCGAGGTGACGAAGCGGCTGTGGGCCTACATCAAGAAGAACAAGCTTCAGGACACGACCAACAAACGGATGATCAACGCCGACGCGACCCTGAAGACCGTGTTCGGCGGGAAATCCAAGGTCGACATGTTCGAGATGACCAAGCTCGTCGGGAAGCATTTGAAGTAACCGCGTCTGTGGCGCGCCGGTCGACAAGAACCGGCGGCGCCGGAAGGGAAGAGCGCGCCCGTCAGTCGGCGGCGCCGAGCAGCCCGGCCAACGAAATGTCCTCGTCGAGGTCCGTCCAGTGGATCCCGACGCCACCGCCGGTGAGGCGCCAGTTATTGCGCTGCGCGGGGGCCGCGCCACGGAGCCGCGGAAAGGACGCCAAGGGC
>DASTLK010000042.1:0-11221 GCA_035715025.1 Vicinamibacteria bacterium | reverse complement strand
TTCACGTGCCACGACTCGGGGGTAATGAAGGTGTAGAGGATCAGCGAGGTGACGAGGATGCCGAGCGAGACCATGAGGGCGAGGTTCCGCCGCTCGAAGCGGAGGTGCATGAAGTTCCCGCCGATCATGGCCGCCTTCACCATCATGAAGGCGAGCAGGAACAGCACCAGGAACAGCCGGGGGAGGTGGAACATCTCCGCGGCCAGCATGGCCACGGTGATGACGAGCAGGATGGCCCAGGTGATCCAGTAGATCTTGTACGGGTTCGCGCCCGGCGCGGTCTCGCTCATCGGACCCTCAGAGCAGATAGAACAACGTGAAGATGAACACCCAGACGAGATCGACGAAGTGCCAATAGAGGCCCGCCATCTCCACGCCCTGGGAGGGCGTCTTGCCCATGGAGGTGCGGATGGCCGTGATGATCAGGATGACCAGTCCGGAGAGGACGTGCGAGCCGTGGAAGCCGGTCAGGAGGAAGAAGGCCTGCGTGAACTGCGGGGTCACGCCCTTCTCGATCAGCTCGCTGCCCGCGATCGGCCCCGTGAGCCGCGCCCCTTCGCGAATGAGGTGCGTCCACTCGTAGGCCTGGCAGGAGAGGAAGGCCGTCCCCCCTACGATGGTCATGGAGACGTTCAGCAGCGCCTTCTTCATGTCGCCGAGGCGCGCGGCCGTCACCGCCGATCCCATCGTCGCGCTGGAGGTGATGAGGATGAACGTCATGAGCGCGATGAAGGGGATGCTGAAGACGTGCGTGCGATCCGGCCAGGGCGCGGCGTTGGCCTGCCGCAGGAACGCGTAGCCGCAGAGCAGCCCCGAGAAGAGCAGGGCGTCGGTGACGATGAAGATCCACATCATCGTCTTCTGCCACGTCGCCCCGAACGGCGCGGCGCCGCCGCCCCAGCCTGCCTCCATCGTCGCCGTGTGCGCGCCAGGCTCCATCGGTCCTCCCTAGAAGACGAAGATCAGGAACAGCACGTAGGCCCAGAGCAGCCCCAGGAAGTGCCAGTAGGTGGCGAAGAGCGAAAGCGTCCGCCCGCCCGCGGCCGGCGCGTAGCGCGCCCCGCGCAGGCGGTACAGGACGAGCGCGAACCAGACGAGGCCGCCCCCGAGGTGCAACAGGTGCACGCCGCTGAGCATGTAGAAGAACGAGCTGTGCGGGTTCGAGGAGAGGAAGAACCCGAGCGCGCGCAGGAGCCGCCAGGCCTGGAACTGGCCGGCCACGAAGAGCCCGGCCAGGAGCGCGGTCGCCCCGAGCCAGAGGCGCAGGCCGCGAAGGTCGAGGGCGGTCCGGCGGCGCCGCGCCACCTCCAGGGCGGCGCTGCTCAGGAGCAGGGCGGCGGTGTTCCACCACAGGAGGCGCGGCAGGGGCAGCGGCCGCCAATCGATGCCGGTCCGTCGCACGATGTACGCGCTCGTGAAACCGATGAACAGCATGGAGACCGTACCCAGGAAGGCCCAGAGGCCGAACTGGGCAGGGTCGAAAGCCGCACCCGGCCCGCCCCCGTCGTCGCCGCGTCCGATCGGATCGTGCCCCGTGGGGCCGCCCGGCCGCTCCACCACCGGAACGGGATGGGGCGCGCGGGCGTCGAGGATCTCGGTCGCCATGGCCTCAGTGCCCCGATTCGACGGCCAGCGGAGGCTCGTGCTGCATGACGAAATCCTTCGGCGCGCTCGGATTGCTGTACTCGTAGGGCCAACGATGGACCTCGGGGATGGCCCCCGGCCAGTTGCCGTGCGGGGGCGGGGAAGAGGTCGTCCACTCGAGGCCGTTGGCGTTCCAGGGGTTCTCCGGCGCCTTCGCGCCCTTGAACGCGCTCCAGAAGAAGTTCACGAAGAACAGGATCTGGGAGGCGCCGAGGATGAGCGCGCTGATCGTGATGAAGTGGTTCAGCGGCTGCATGCTCTTGAGGAACTCGTACTGGTAGGGATCGTAGATGCGCCGCATGTGGCCGGCCAGGCCGA
Source organism: Vicinamibacteria bacterium (assembly GCA_035715025.1). Taxonomy (GTDB): domain Bacteria; phylum Acidobacteriota; class Vicinamibacteria; order Fen-336; family Fen-336; genus AA29. The sequence continues at coordinate 9,259 of DASTLK010000042.1, read as the reverse complement.
TGTAGTGCATGGGGAAGAACGTGCCGTAGTAGGTGACGAACGTGAACCAGAAGTGCCACTTGCCGAGGGTGTCGTTCATCATGCGGCCGAACATCTTGGGGAACCACATGGCCGTGGCCCCGAAGACGCCGAAGAGCGCGGCGCCGGCCATGATCAGGTGGAAGTGCGCGACCACGAAGAACGTGTCGTGGAGCTGGATGTCGGGAGCGCTCTGGCCCAGCCATACGCCGCTCAGCCCGCCGCTGATGAAGAGCGAGACCACGCCCATGGCCCAGAGCATCGGCGTCTTGTACTGGATGCGCGACCGCCACAGCGTGGCCAGCCAGTTGAAGACCTTCACCGCCGACGGCACCGCGATGAGGATGGTGCCCACCGCGAAGGCCATGGCCAGATAGGGGCTCATGCCGCTCACGAACATGTGGTGGCCCCAGACGATGAAGGAGAGGCCGGCGATCGCCACCATCGCTCCCACCATCGCCTTGTAGCCGAACAGCGCCTTGCGGCAGAAGGTGGTCAGGATGTCGGAGGTGAAGCCCAGCGCGGGCAGCATCAGGATGTAGACCTCGGGATGCCCGAGGAACCAGAACAGGTGCTGCCAGAGCAGCGGTGACCCGCCCTGGTGGACGAACTGCCCGTTCGCCCCGACCATCGGCGTGCCGTTGAGAACGAGGCCGGTGGGGAGGAAGAAGCTCGTCCCGAAATGACGGTCGAGGAGCAGCATGAGCGAGGCGCCGGTGAGGGCGGGGAACGCGAGCAGGCCCAGGATCGCGACCAGGAACATCGACCACATGGTGAGCGGCATGCGCAGCAGGGAGAGGCCCTTCGTGCGCAGGTTGATGATGGTCGTCACGAAGTTGAGGCCGCCCATGGTGAAGGACGCGATGAAGAAGACCATCGCGATGATCCAGAAGGTCTGGCCGATCTGGGAGCCGGGAACCGCGCCCCGCAAAGCGGAGAGTGGGGGGTAAGACGTCCAGCCTCCCGCGGCCGCCCCCGCGCCCACGAAGAACGAGGTCAGGATCGTCACGCAGCCGCAGAGGAAGGTCCAGAAGCTCAGGCCGTTGAGGAAGGGGAAGGCCATGTCGCGCGCGCCGACCTGCAGGGGGATGAGCAGGTTGCCGAAACCGCTCACGGGCGCGGTGGAGAGCACGAAGAACACCATGATGGTCCCGTGCATCGTGAAGAGCATCGCGTAGAACTCGGGGTTCATCACGTAGGGCTGGCCGCCGCCGCCCTGGAAGCCCATCGGCATCAGCTTGCCCAACAGGCCCCAGTTCACCTCGGGCCAGGCGAGCTGTATGCGGATCAGCATGGCCAGGAGGCCCGCGATGAGCGCCATCATCATCGCCGTCACGTAGTACTGGATGCCGATGACCTTGTGGTCCTTGCTGAAGACGTACTTCCAGATGAAGGCCTGCGGCGCGTGATCGTGGGCGTGAGCCTCCGCCGCGTGGGCCTCGGTGTGGGCCATGCGTTCTTCTCCCTCCATGGGTCTACTGGGCGGCCTCGGCGACGGCCTTGTCGAGATCGGCCGCGGGCACGACGTGCACCTGCCCGCGCATCCGGTAGTGGCCGAGACCGCAGTGCTCGGCGCACGCGATCTCGAAGTCGCCCGTCTCCTTGGGTGTGAACCAGATCTCGATGGTCATGCCCGGCATCGCGTCCTGCTTCACGCGGAAGTTGGGCAGGAAGAAGCTGTGGATGACGTCCATCGACCGTACCTGCACGCGCACCGGCCGGTCCTTGGGCAGGTAGAGCTGGTTCAGGAGGAGGAGGTCATCCTTGGCCGCGGGATCGTCCTTGACGAGGCCAATCGGGTTGTCCTGCGAGGCCTGAAGGTGATCGGTCTTGCCCAGCACTCCGTCCTTGCCCGGGTAACGGACGTTCCAGGCGAACTGCTGGCCCGTCACCTCGATCAGCACGGCGTCCGCGGGCGGACGTGAGTTCACCTTGGCCCAGAGGTTGAGCGCGTTGAACAGGAAGATGGCGAGGATGCCGGCCGTGACCAGCGTCCATGTCATCTCCAGCCGCGGGCTGTCGTGCCAGTAGGCGGCCTTGGCCCCGGGCGCGTCCTGGTAGGCGTACCCGAACCAGGCCAGCAGCAGGTTGGTCACGATGAAGACCAGCCCCGTGACCACGAGCGTGATCGCCAGCGCGTGGTCGATCGCGATCCGGTCCGACTTGAGCGGCGGAAGCCATTCCTTCGTGAAGAGGAAGGTCGCGACCACCACCAAGACGAGGGTCGCCAGCCCAAACAGCAGGCCCTGCAGCTTGGCCATCAGGAGCCCTCCTGGCTCGGACGATCGGTTGTGAAGCGAATCAACGACGTCGAATTTCGCGCGGAGACTATCGCAGGAGAGGAGCGGGCGTCAATACGCAGTGTGCAAATCGTCGCCATCGACGAGGAATAGGGGTGCGTGGCCACTCATTGCTTCACGTGTCCCGTGAACGTAAACGTGTCCCGTCTGTTGGTGGTGGCTTAAATCCGATCGACGAGGAGCAGCGTACAGAGCACGAGCAGATAGACGATCGACGCCAGGAAGAGACCGCGCGCCGCCGCCGCCGTGCGCCGGATCGCGGACCAGACCGCGACCGACGTGAAGGCGACGCCGAGGCAGACGGCGCCCACGAAGTACAGACGCCCGGTCAGTCCCGCGATCGTGGGCACCACGCTCACGAGGAGCAGGGCCAGGCTGTTGGCGACGGCCTGCCGGCCGGTGATCACTCCCGCCGGGTCGAGCACGGGCAGCATGGGGAGGCCGCCGCGCGCGTAGTCCTCGCGGTAGATCCAGGCGATGGCGAGGAAATGCGGGATCTGCCACAGGAAGAGGATCGCGAAGAGCACGACGGCGCCCGGCTCGATCTGGCCTCGCGCGGCCGCCCATCCGATGACGGGAGGCAGGGCGCCGGGGAAGGCGCCCACGATCGTCGACAGCGACGTGCGGGTCTTGAGGGGCGTGTAGGCAAAAAGGTACGTCGACCAGGTCAGAAGCGCGACGAGCGCGGCGAGCGCGCCCGCTCCGAAGCGCAGGAGGCCGAGACCAGCCAGGGTGAGGGCGAGGCCGAAGGCGAGGGCTTCGGTCATCCGCATGCGGCCGGCGGCGACCGGACGGTTGCGCGTGCGCAGCATGAGCGCGTCCGTCCGGCGCTCGAGCAGCATGTTCAGCGCGCTGGCGCCGGCGGCGACGAGGGCGGTCCCGGCAAGGGTCACGCCGAGTCGCGAGAAGCTCACCGGACCGCGCGTGCCCATCACGTAGCCGACGAGCGTGGTGATCAGCACGGTCAGGGTGATGCGCGGCTTGGTGAGCTCGAGGTAGTCCGCGACGGCGGTGCGGCGCGGGACGACGACGGAGGCGGAGGCGCTCACGACACCGCCGGATCGCCCAGACCGGCCACCGCGGGCGCGGACATCGCCGCGTGCAGGTGACGGCGCGTGCGCAGGGTGGAGAACCAGCACAGGCCGAGGATGGCGGCCCCCGTGGCCACGTGGGCGGTGGTGGGGAGGACGGCCTTTCCCGTGATGACGGTGAGGGCGCCGAGCGCGATCTGAACGAACACCAGCGCGAGTGCGAGCTGGGCGGGGCGCGCGAGGCGCACGTGGCCGTCACGGGTGGCGCGCAGGGCGAGGCGCAGCACGAAGGCCAGCACGATGACCGCGCCGGCGCGGTGGGCCACGTGAACGGCCACCGGGACCTGCTCGAGCACCTCGGCGGGCGGGATCCATCGTCCGTACATGCGCGGGAAGTCCGGCACGGCGAGGCCGGCGCCGATATGCCGCATCAGCGCGCCCAGCACGAGCTGCCCGAAAGCGGCGGCGGTGGCGGCCACGGCCGCGCCGCGGACGCCCACCACGTCGTCGCGTGTGCCCGCGGAAGAGAGCCACTCGCGCGAGGTCTGGTACGCGAGCGCGATCGTGATGCAGAAGAATGCCTGGGCCAGGCAGGCATGGGTGACGGAGATCGGCGTGGGGAGGAGGAAGAGAACGGTGAGGCCGCCGAGGACGCCCTGCGCGATCACCGCGGCCAGGGCCAGCCAGGCCAGGCGGCGCACGCCCGCCCGGGTCTCGGAGCGCGCGGTCCAAATGGCCAGCACCAGGGTGAGGAAGCCGACGAAGCTGGCGACCATCCGGTGGCCGTGCTCGTAGAACACGCCGCCTACCATCGGCGGCATGACCATCCCGTAGGAGAGAGGCCAGTCGGGGACGGACAGACCCGAGCCCGTGCTCGTCACCAGACCGCCCACGAAGATCAAGGCGAGAGTGGACGCCACCAGCAGGAGCGACAGGCGATGGCGCCCGGGTGCGAAGGGGGAGCGGCCCGGGGAGCCGCCCACGGCGTCGGCGGAGAGTTCGAGCGGCACCCCGGGAAACGGCCTCAACGGAAGAGGCCTAGCCCTTGTACGACAGGTCGAGCGTGGCCTTCTCCCCGTCTTTGACGGTGATCTTGCCCATCTGGCTCTTCAGCTTCTCGTGCACGGCCTCCACCTCGTACTCACCGGCGGGCAGGCCCTTGATCTCGTACTTGCCGTCTTCGTCGGTGACGGCGAAGAAGGGATGGTCGAGGACCGAGATGAAGGAGCGCATCCAGGGGTGGACGTCGCATCCGACCGGGATCATGACTTCCTTCTTGTCGAAGACCTTGGTGACCTCCATGCCCTTGCGCGCCTGGCCGACGTTGAACTCCTGGTTCACGGCCGGGCGGGGATGGATGTTGTGCAGCGTCTCGTCGTTGTTCTTGATCTTGAGCGGCTGGCCGACCTGCAGGGCGACGATGTGCGGCTTGTACATGCAGCCCGACTGGTCGAGCTCGACGGGGTCCGTCGGCGGCGGATAGGTGCCGGTGACGCCGCTCTTGACGTAGACGAAGACGTCCTTCAGGCCGCCGTCCTTGACGTCCACCACCTTGCGCTCGAGGCCGTCCTTGTGCTCCTTCTGGCAGTAGGGATCGGCCGAGACCTTGATCTTCTCCGGGGCCGGCGCCGTGCCGGCAAAGCTGATCTTGCCGCCGATCGATGCCGATCCCTTGGCCGCGGCGCCCCCCGCGCCAGCGCCCGGGGCCGCCGCTTGCGTGGTGGCGGGCGCGGCTGCGGGAGCTTCCTGCTTCTCGCCGCCGCAGGCCACGAAGGCGAGAGGGGCGGTGAACGCGACAACGGCGAGGGTTTTGCGCATGAACATCACATGACTCCTCATGAAGAAAGTCTCGAAAGCTATGTTGTGCGATGGGATTCCGGGTGTCAAGGATTTGGCTCCAGAGAGCCGAGCCGCAGCGCGGCCACCGCGCGATCGCGCAGCGCCATGATCACGAGGTCCCCCACGATCACGGGGGGGGTCCGCACTTCTCCCGGGGCCTTGAGATCGCCCTGGCGCTGCCCGGTACGCGGATCGAAGCCGATGAGGAACGTCTCGCCCGGCCGGTTTCCGAAGCACGCCACCAGGACGCCGTCGCCGTAGAAGAGGGGGCCCGACAGCGGCCGCGAGGGAAGGGCGGCCCGCCAGGCCAGGTGCCCGTTGCCGCGGCGCAGCGCGTAGAGCACGTCTTCGTGATTGGTGAAGAGCACGTGCGGGCCCGACACGGCCGGCGGAGCTTGGACGTCACCACCGAGCTTCCAGCTCCAGCGCACGTCGCCGCTCTTGCGCGCATTCAGGGCCACGAAGCGGCGGTCCGTGGTGCCGAGGAGGACGTGGCCCTCGTCGTCGACCACGGGAGAGGCCGCCAGCGGATGCGCCGTCTTGAAGCTCCAGAGGACGGTGCCGGTGACGAGGTCACGGCAGCGCAGCGCGCCGCCTTCCTCGCCGACGAGGAGCCAGGGGCCCCACGGCACCGGCGGCGCGGTGGCGTGCGCGTCGGAGACGCTCCAGCGTGGCTGGCCGGTGGCCGCTTCCAGCACGGCCAGGCCGTCGCCGGCCACGACGACCGCGTCTTTATAGAGGACGGCGGGCAGACTGCCGCGGACGCCGGAGGCCGCCTTCCAACGGTCCGACCCCGTCGCCGCGTCCATGGCCCACACCGTGCCGTCTTCGTCGCGGACGACGACGAGGCCTCCGCCAGCCGCTACCGCGCCGGGCCGCGCATCGATCTTCCATCGCACGCGCCCCGTCTCTGCCTCCAGGCTGCGGACGGCGCCGTCGCGCGTGGCCACGTAGACGCTGATCGAGTCCGTGGCCAGCGGTCCCTCGACGGTGGCGGGCAGCGGCCTCGTCCAGGCCGGTACCATGGGGAAGAGGGGTCGCGAAACGACGGGCGGTCCGTGATGGCAGCCCGCGAGGATCACGGCGAGGGCGAGGGAGGATGAGGACGCGGGGATCGCGCGCATGCGGAGCGCGAGACTATAGCACCGAGCCCTTGCCGGATTGGTCCAGACCGCGCCGGGACGCGGGGTATAATTCCGGCCTTCGAGAGCCCTGCCGATCCCATGGACCGCGACACCATCGTCATCCTCGACTTCGGCTCGCAGTACACGCAGCTGATCGCGCGCCGTTTGCGCGAGCTGCAGGTCTACTCGGAGATCGTCCCGCCGACCACGAGCGTCGCCGCCCTCAAGGCGCGCGCCCCCCGCGGCATCGTCCTTTCCGGCGGGCCGGACAGCGTGTACGAGAAGGGCGCTCCCCGGGTGGACCGTCGCGTCTTCGAGCTCGGCGTGCCCGTACTGGGGATCTGCTACGGCATGCAGCTCATGAGCCACGTCCTCGGGGGCGAGGTGAAGAGGGCGGGGCGGCGGGAGTACGGCCATGCCTTCTTCGAGGCGCGCGATCACTCGCCGCTCCTGCACGAGTTCGCGTCCCCCGCGCACGTGTGGATGAGCCACGGGGACTCGATCGAGAAGCCGCCGCCTGGCTTCGAGGTCCTGGGCGCGAGCAGCACGAACCCGGTGGCGGCCATGGGCGACGGCCGCCGCCGGCTCTTCGGCATCCTCTTCCACCCGGAGGTGAAGCATAGCCAGGGCGGCATGACCGTGCTCGCGAACTTCCTGGACATCTGTGGCTGCCGCCGCGACTGGAACGCGGCCTCCTTCGTCGAATCGGCGGTGGACAAGATCCGCGCCGCCGTGGGCCAGGAGCGCGTGCTGTGCGCGCTTTCGGGCGGGGTGGACTCCGCGGTGGCGGCCCTGCTCGTGCATCGCGCGATCGGCGACCGGCTGACCTGCGTGTTCGTGGACAACGGCGTCCTGCGCAAGGACGAGGCGGCCCAGGTCCGCAAGCGATTCGCGGAGAAGCTGCACCTCAGCGTGGTGTTCGTGGACGCCTCGCGGCGCTTCTTGTCCAAGCTGAAGGGCGTGACGGATCCGGAGCGCAAGCGCAAGGTCATCGGCCGCGAGTTCATCGAGGTCTTCCGCAAGGAGGCGCTGCGGCTGGGCAAGCCCGCCTTCCTGGCCCAGGGCACGCTGTACCCGGACGTGATCGAGTCGACCTCCGTGCGCGGCCCGTCCGCCGTCATCAAGAGCCACCACAATGTCGGGGGCCTGCCGAAGAACCTGAAGTTCAAGCTGGTCGAGCCCCTGCGCGAGCTGTTCAAGGACGAGGTGCGCGCGGCCGGGCTGACTCTCGGCCTGGACGAGGAGTTCGTGTACCGCCAGCCGTTCCCGGGTCCCGGCCTGGCCGTGCGCTGTCTCGGGGCGGTCGATCGCGCGCGGCTCGATCTGCTCCGCGAAGCCGACGACATCGTGGCCACGGAGATCAAGGCCGCCGGGCTCTATCGGCAGATCTGGCAGTCCTTCGCCGTACTGCTCCCCGTCCGCTCGGTGGGGGTGATGGGAGACGACCGCACGTATCAGTACACCATCGCCATCCGTGCGGTGGAATCCGCGGACGGCATGACCGCGGATTGGGCGCGGCTCCCTCACGACCTGCTGGCCCGCATGTCCAGCCGCATCGTGAACGAGATCCGCGGCATCAACCGCGTGGTCTACGACATCTCGAGCAAACCGCCCTCTACCATCGAATGGGAGTAGAGGGCGCTGGGCAAGCGTCACGTAGAGCGCGGCGGCGCTGCAAAGCAGCGGCGACGCGCGAGGGGGGTTTCAGGGGGGAGCTGACGCCTTCCGTGCGGATGCGTCAGTTCCCTCCCTGACTTAGTTAAGACAAAAACAGAGAACAGAGACAGAGAACAGGAACAAGGAACAAGGAACAAGGAACAAACCCTGCCCGACCCCGAATTCGTCCACCTTCATCTCCACACCGAGTACAGCCTCCTCGACGGCGCGAGCCACATCGACGAGCTCGTCGACCAGGTGGGCAAGCTCGGCATGAAGGCGCTCGCCGTCACCGACCACGGCAACATGTTCGGAGCCGTGGCCTTCTACGACGCGGCGATCGACAGGGGCATCAAGCCCATCCTGGGCTGCGAGATCTACGTCGCGCCGGGGAGCCGCCACGACAAGACGGGATCGGGGATCGAAGAGGCGTACAACCACATGACCCTGCTGGCCGCGGACGAGGGCGGCTACCACAATCTCGTGAAGCTGGTCTCGATCGGCTACACCGAGGGCTTCTACCATCGGCCGCGCATCGACAAGGAGGTGCTGGCCTCCCACGCCAAGGGCCTGATCGGCCTCTCCGGGTGCCTCTCCGGCGAGATCGCGCAGCACCTCCGCGCGGGGCAGGAGTCCGCGGCCCTGCAGTCGATCGGCGTCTTCAGCGAGATCTTCGGCCCGGACCGCTTCTTCCTCGAGGTCATGGACCACGGCATCGATGAGCAGCGGCGGGTCAACCAGGGTCTCTACCGGCTGCACGGCCGCACCGGCCTGCCCCTGGTCGCGACCAACGACGCGCACTACCTGCGCCGCGAGGACCACCAGGCCCACGACGTCCTGCTTTGCATCGGCTCGGGCAAGAAGGTTCACGAGAGCGAGCGGCTGCGTTTCGACACCGAGGAGTTCTACGTCAAGAGCCCGGCGGAGATGGCGGCGGTGTTCCCCGACCATCCGGAAGCGCTCGCCAACACGGTGCGGATAGCCGAGCAATGCGGCTTCTTCCTCAAGCCCGCGGGCGAGCTGCCCGCATTCGACGTGCCCCCCGGCTTCACCACCTTGAGCTACTTCGAGAAGGTGACGCGCGACGGCTATGCGGAGCGGTTGCGGGTGCTCGAGCCGCTGGCCGCGGCCGGGCGTCTCCGCCACTCCCTGGCCGACTACGCCGCGCGGTTGGACAAGGAGATCGGCGTCATCCGGCGCGTGGGGTTCGCCGGCTATTTCCTGATCGTGTGGGACTTCATCCGCTACGCGCGCGAGCACGGGATCCCCGTCGGTCCCGGACGCGGCTCCG
>DASTLK010000041.1:0-2651 GCA_035715025.1 Vicinamibacteria bacterium | reverse complement strand
TCGCGAGCGGATCCACGGGAGCGGTGACGAAGGCGCCCTGCGCGGCCCCGCAGGCGAGGGCGCCGGATGGCCGCGCGCCGCGCGTGCAGATCGCCCTGCTCCTCGACACCAGCAACAGCATGGACGGCCTCATCGACCAGGCGCGCAGCCAGCTCTGGTCGGTGGTGAACGAGTTCGCGGCGGCGCGCCGCGGGGGACAGGCGGTCGAGCTCCAGGTCGCCCTCTACGAGTACGGAAACAACCGGATCCCCGCCGCCCGCGGCTACGTCCGACAGGTCCTCCCCTTCACCACCGACCTCGACCGCGTGTCCGAGGAGCTGTTCGCCCTCACCACCCTCGGGGGCGAGGAGTATTGCGGGCTGGTCATCCAGACCGCGCTCGACGAGCTGCGCTGGAGCGCTTCGCCCGGCGACCTCAAGGCCGTCTTCATCGCCGGCAACGAGCCTTTCAGCCAGGGGCCGGTGGACTTCCGGCGCGCGAGCGCCCGCGCCCGCGCGCGCGACGTGGCCATCAACACCATCCACTGCGGCTCGCGCGCGGAGGGCGAGCGCACGGGCTGGAGCGAAGGCGCTCGCCTGGCCGACGGGACGTTCGGCGTCCTCGATCAGGACCGGAAGGTCGCCTACGTCGCCGCCCCCCAGGACGAGGAGATCGCGCGGCTGAGCGGCGCGATCAACGACACCTACATTCCCTACGGCGCCGAGGGCACGGCGGGCCAGGCGCGCCAGAAGGCCCAGGACGGCAACGCGGCCGCCGCCAACAAAGGCGCCGCGCTCAGCCGCGCCTTCACCAAGGCGACGCGTCTGTATTCCAACGGCGTCTGGGACCTCGTCGATGCCGTGAACAACCAGAAGGTCGACCTCGGCTCGGTCAAGAGCGCCGACCTGCCGCCCGCGCTCCAGAGCCTCACCCCCGATCAGCGGAAGGCGGTGGTGAAGGAGAAGACGGAAGAGCGCGCGCGGATCCAGGCGCGCCTCCAGGAGCTGGCGAAGGAGCGCAAGGGTTACCTGGCCCAGATCCACCGCGCCGAAGCGGTGCCGGACACGCTGGATGCCGTGATGATGCAGGGCCTGCGGGATCAGGCCGCCTGCCGAGGGTTCGCGCTACAGTAGCCCGGCCATGCCGCGACCCCGCGTGCTCGTCGTCGAAGACGACCGCGCCATCCGCGAGGGCCTGGCCGACGCCCTCGCCTTCCACGGATATGCCGCCGTGCAGGCGGAGCGAGGCGACACCGGTCTCGACAAGGCCCTGCACGGCGGCTGCGACCTCGTGATCCTCGACCTCGTGCTCCCCGGCCGCGACGGGCTGGCCGTGCTGCGCGAGCTGCGCCAGGCCCACCCCACCCTGCCCGTCATCATCCTGACCGCCCGCGGCGGCGAAGCCGACCGCGTGCGCGGCCTGCGCGAAGGGGCCGACGACTACGTGAGCAAGCCCTTCAGCATCCACGAGCTGCTCGCGCGCGTGGACGCCGTCCTCCGCCGCTCGCCCGAGCGCCCGGGCGACGTGCGCTCGCTGCGCCTGCCCGCCGGCCGCGTGGACCTCGAACGGCAGGAGGTCGTCTTCACCGACGGCAGCCGCTGCGAGCTCTCGCTGCGCGAAGCGGAGCTGCTCCGCTACCTGGCCACGAACCCGGGGCGCATCGTCTCCCGCGAAGAGCTGCTCTCGCGCGTCTGGGGCGTCAGTCCCCGCTCCACGGAGACGCGCACGGTCGACGTGCACATCGCGCGGCTGCGCACCAAGCTGCGCGATCACGGGACGAAGGACGCCATGCTGGTGACCGTGCGCGGCAAGGGCTATCGGATGGACGGCGGCGGCTCGTGAGGCCGGCCCGCGTCTGGCTCGTCTTCGCGGCCTGCGTGGCCGGACTCCTGGGCGCGATGATGTGGATCAGCCTCACCGTCCTCCGGCTGGAGAGGGCCGAGCAGCAAGCGCGCGCGCAGGCCGCGCTGGAAGAGAACACGCGTCTCGCCTTGTGGCGGCTGGACTCCGCCCTCATCCCGCTCCTCGCGCAGGAGGCGGCTCCGGCGGAGGTCCTCCTGCACTTCCAGATCGCTCCCGGCGGTGAGGTCACCTCGCCGCCGGCGTCGGACCCGCGGCGGCTCGCGTCCCTGCGCGTGGCCCTGCGCGGCGTCGACCTCGCCGCCCTGCTCCCCCGCCAACCGCCCGCGCCGCCGGCCAACGTCGTGGTCGCCGCGAACGACCAGGCGTCGATACAGAAGATGAAGAGCGTCCAGGAGTACGTGGCCCGGCAGCAGAGCGTCTCCAACTCGTTCCCGCCCAGGCCCGCGCCCCTGGCTTCTACGGGGCCGCCATCGCTCCGGGAGGGGGCGGCGGTCGCGCTCTGGATCGGCGATGCGCTGCTCCTCGCGCGCCGCGTGGGCCTGGGTGCCGGCGTCTACGTCCGAGGCGCGTGGCTCGACTGGCCACGCCTCCGCGCGAGCCTCCTGACCTCCATCCAGGACCTGCTGCCGGAAGCGCGATTGGAGCCGGTGGCGGCCGGAGCCCGGCCGGACGAGGAGCGACGGCTGGCCAGCTTGCCCGTACGCCTCGTGACCGGACCGGTATCGCCGCCGGCGGGGACCGGCGCTTCCCCGGTGCGCCTGTCCCTGGCGGGGGCCTGGGCGTTCGCGGTCCTGGCCGCCATCGCCGTG
>DASTLK010000040.1:0-15233 GCA_035715025.1 Vicinamibacteria bacterium | reverse complement strand
CCCGCTCGCGCGAGAGGAAGCGGACGTCGTCCTTGGTGAGGCCCGCCTCGGCCAGCGGCGCGCGCGCGCCCGCCTCCTCGGCGGCGCGGCGTCCCGGCCGCACGTCGGAGAGGTCGTCCACGATGAGACCGTACGCGACGTGCGCGTACCCTTCCGCGCGCGCGAGCGGCACGAGGTGGGCAAAGAGCTCCGACTTGCAGAAGTAGCAGCGGTCGCGGTCGTTGCGCGCGTAGGCGGGGTTCGCCAGCTCCTGCGTGCGCACGAACCGATGGCGGAGGCCGAACTGGCCGGCGATCTCTTGGGCCATCCCGCGCTGCTCCTGGGCCAGCGACTCCGAGTCCGCGGTCACGGCCAGGGCCCGCGCCCCCAGCACGTCCGACGCGCGCACGGCGAGGTAGGCGCTGTCCACGCCGCCGCTGAAGGCGACGAGCACGGACTGCATGTCGCGGAGTCGCGCGTCGAGCTCGTCCTGGCGCGCGTGCGCGGTGTCCGGCCGTCCCACTTCCGTCGTCATTCCTCCCAATCGTCCTCTTCCTGCGGCGCCACGTCCAGCTCCAGGGGCGACAGGCCGACCACTTCGAGATCGGCGCCGCACTCCGGGCAGCTGATGATCTCCCCCTTGTCCACGTCGTACTCGTCGAGCTCGATATCCGCCTCGCACTCGGGGCAGACCGCCATGCGCGCTCCTCCGGACGACTTGATCATATTGCGGGATTCTTGCGCAAGGCGGCCTCCAGGCGCTGCGCCTTGCCGACTTCTTCCTGCGCCTTGGCCCCCTGCCCCTGCCGGTTGTAGACGTCGGCCAGCACGTAGTGGCCGAGCGGCGCGACCTCGGAAACGGGCTGGGCCTCGAGGCCGCGCCGGGCCAGGTCGGCGGCCACGTCGAGCCGGCCCGCGTCCAGCTCCTCGCGCGCGAGGTACCAGTAGCAGGCGCCGAAGTCGGGCGCCTTCTCCACGCCCTCGCGCAGCTCGGACAGATAGCCCTCGCGGTCCCCGCGTGCGCGGCGGAGCTGGGCGAGGTTGAACCGCGCGCGGCCCTGGTCCGGATAGGTCGCCAGCTCCTCGCGGTAGAGCGTCTCCGCCTGGGCGCGGTCCCCGCGCGCCTCGCGGATGCGGCCGAGGTTGTAGCGCGCGGTGCGGAGGCGCGGCTCCAGGGCGAGGCCCTTCCGCACCAGGTCTTCCGCGATGCCGAGGTCACCGCGGGTGAAGGCGACGACGCCGAGCCCGTTGTAGGCCGCGCCCATCTTCGGGTTCGCGGCCAGCGCGTCCTTGAAACCAGACGCTGCTTCCGCGAGGTGATTCGTGTCGAGGTACAGCGTGGCCATCTGGTACCAGGATTGCGGGTTCTTCGGGTTCGCGCGGAGCGCGGTGCGGAAGACCTCCAGCGCGTCCAGCGCGTCCTTCTGCCTTCCGCGCGCGAGGTAGAGGTGGGCGAGGTTGCCGAGGGCGATCTCGTCGTCGGGCTTGAGGGAGAGCGCCTGTTTGTAGGCGGCGACCGCCTCGTCCGGCCGCTTGAGACGGACGAGCCAGTTCCCCACCGTGAGGTGGGCGTCCATGATCTTCGGATCCTCGGCGATCACCGACCGCATCTTCAGCACCGCTCGCTCGAGGTCCCCATCCTGGGCGAAGCCCTTGGCCGCGTTCATGGCCTCGAACAGCGGCAGCTTGTCCTTGGGATCGGGCAGGACGGCGTGGGGGTCCACGTCGATGACGTTGCCGACGTAGCCGAGGGCGGCCAGGCGCTGCAGCGTCTCCGGATCGAGCTGCTTGCGCTCCGGCGCCTGCGCGTCGGTCGTCCGGCTCATCTCCTCCAGGCGCAGGCGCAGCGCCTCCGCGCGCTGGCTGTAGGCCTTGAAGACGTTGCGCGTCTCGCCCGGATCCTGGCTGCGGTCGTAGAGCTCGGGACGGGGAGCGTCCACGTAGGTGTAGCGGTCGTCGCGCAGGCTGCGCAGGTGCTGCCATCCGAAGTGATAGCGCGGGAAGTACGTCTCGGAGTACGCGGAATGATCGAGGGTCGCGGCCGGATCGAAGAGCGCCCGCGCGAGCGAGCGGCCGTCGATGCCTTCCTGGGGGGCCAGGCCGACGACGTCGAGGACGGTGGGCAGGATGTCGACGGTCGAGACCTGGGCCGCGCTGCGGCCGGTGAGCCCCCAGGGCGTCCGCACGATGAGCGGCACGTGCGTGGTCGCCCCATAGATGAAGTAGGCGTGGCTGGCCTCGCCGTGGTCGCCGAGGCTCTCTCCGTGGTCGCCGACCACCACCACGATCGTGCGGTCCATCAGCCCCTGGGTCTCGAGCCAGCTCGTGAGCCGGCCCACGACCTTGTCCGTGTAGGCGATCTCGCCCAGGTAGGGCTGCCCGCGGTAGCGCGAGGCGAACGGCTCCGGCGGCTCGTAGGGCGCGTGGGGGTCGTAGAGGTGGACCCAGGCGAAGAAGCGCCGCTGGCGCACGGAATCGAGCCATTTCAGGGCGCCGTCCATCACCTCGTCGCCCGGCTTCTGGACCGTCCCCAGGGAGATCACCTTGTACTTCGAGAGATCGAACCGGTCGGAGTACTCGTCGAAGCCCTGGGCGAGACCCCAGCGCGACTCCAGCACCCAGGCCCCGATGAACGCGCCCGTCGCGTAGCCCGCGGCCTTGAGGCGCTCGGCGAGCGTGGTCCGCGCGTCGTCGAGGAAGAAGCCGCCGTTGTCGCGCGCCCCGTGATGGGGAGGAATGAGCCCGGTGAAGATCGACGAGTGAGAAGGGAAGGTCAGGGGCGCGGTGGAGGTCGCGTTCTCGAAGACGACGCCCTGGCGGGCCAGCGCGTCGATGTGCGGCGTCTCGATGCCCGAGAAGCCGTAGCAGCCGAGCCGATCCGAGCGCGTGGTGTCCAGGGTGACGATCACCACGTTGAGGTCGTGCGGCGCGGGCCGGAGAGAGGCGATGCGCGCCACCGCCTCACGGTCGCTGCGGGGCGGACGGCGCGAGAGAACGAGGACAACCGTGAGGACGGCGGCGAGCACGGCCAGCGCGGCCGCGGCGATCCACCGCCTCTTCCGCGCTGCCGCCGGTGGCTGGCTGCGCTCGCGCTTCCCCACCGTCCGCACGCTAGCCGACCGTCGGCGCGCCCGTCAACTCACGTGCGAGGGGCACGCGACTACGAGCGGTTGGATCCAGCCCCTTGGATCAGCGCTCTCGCCGACGCGAGAGCGCACCCGCGGTTTGACGGACAACTTCTTTGGGGGTATGAAGATCGCGCGCTGACCCCAGCACAGGTCGTCACAGGCACGGCGGTTGCTCTCGTCCGGCCTATTCAAAGGCCTGTTTGCACCGTTCGCGTGCCCACTCAAAGGGCCGGGTCGACTCGCCGGTCCGCAGGAGGTAATCGGTGACACGAAGGTTGACGTCGTGGACGAGACCCTTGACGGGTCTACTCACTCTCGTTGTCGGTCTCATGCTCGTGGCGCCTCCGGCATCGGCGGCGGATGTCGCCTCGCCGTCGAAGACTCCGTCGCAATCCGGCCTGGCCGCCCGCACCTCCGCCCGGCTCGCGACCCTCGCGCCCTCGCGGCGCGCGTTCGCGCAGGCGGCGGCCGATCCGAGCGCGAGTTCGCCCGACACTCGCTCGTTCTTCAGGACCCCGACGGGCGTGGCTGCGATCGTGCTGATGGTGGCCGGCGCCGCCTTCGTCGCCTATCGGATCCCGAAGGACAACCAGAAGGTCCACTCACCGATCCGGTAACGAGGAGAAAACATGAAGAACTCGATGAAGGCATTGGCCCTCCTCCTCCTCGTCGTGATCGCGGTCCCGGCGGCGGCGCAGAGCCTCACCGGCGTGATCACGGGCACGGTCAAGGACGAGCAGGGCGGCGCGCTGCCCGGAGTGAACGTCACCCTCACCGGCAAGACGGGCACCAAGACGGCGACCACCGACACCGGCGGCAGCTACCGCTTCGTGGCTCTCGATCCCGGCACCTACTCCGTGCAGACGCAGATGACGGGGTTCGCGCCCAAGCGCCAGGACAACATCGTCGTGAACGTCGGCCGGGACGCGGTGGTCGACATCGCGCTGAAGATCGGCGGCCTCACCGACACCCTCACCGTCGTGGGAGAGGCGCCCGTGGTGGACACCACGAGCAGCGCCACCAACAACCAGCTCTCGCAGGACCTCCTGTTCAACATGCCGATCCGGCAGGGCAACACGGCCACGAACCTGCTGAACTTCGCCCCCGGCATCAACAACAGCTCGGCCTACGGCGGCGACGCCAGCTCGGGCAACGGGCTCCTCATCGACGGCGTGGACACGCGCGATCCTTCGGGGGGAACGGCCTGGACCTTCTACAACTACAACATCGTCGAGGAGGTGCAGTTCACGGGGATCGGCGCCACCGCCGAGTACGGCGCGTTCACGGGCGCGATCGTGAACACGATCACGAAGTCGGGCGGCAACCGCTTCGCCGGCCTCTTCGACGCCATCTACACCAGGAGCAGCCTGGGCGGCAGCAACGTGAAGTCGAGCCAGATCGCCCTGAACGCGAACCTGGCCCAGGCCAACAAGACGAAGAAGCTGGTCGACTTCACCGCCCAGCTCAGCGGTCCCATCATCAAGGACAAGCTGTTCTTCTTCGCCAGCGCCCAGCGCTACCAGCGTGACCTGGAGCCGATCGGTCCGCGCACCATCAACAACGAGGCCAGCGACCGCTTCAACGGCAAGCTCACCTGGCAGCCCAGCAGCAACGACAACGTCAGCGCGCACCTCCAGTTCGACAACTACAACATCACCGGCCGCGCGGGCTGGGACAGCCTCACCGACACCGACGCGATCACGAACCGCGAGGACGCGCCGGAGTTCGTCTGGCTCGCCAGCTGGCGGCACCTCTTCGGTTCGAAGACCTTCACCGAGATCAAGTACAACGGATGGTGGGGCTTCTACGACCTCAACCCGGAGCACCCGAACGTTCCCTACCACATCGACGAGAACGGCCTGCGCACCGGGTCGCAGGGCTACTTCTACTACGCGGACCGCGGGCGCCACCAGGTCAACGCGTCGCTCTCGCACTACGCGGACGCGTTCGGCCATCACGAGCTGAAGTTCGGCGTGGAGCTCGAGCGCAGCAAGACGCGCGACCGCGACGGCTACCTCCCCAACGGCGTCTACTACTACGACTACGGCGGCGCCCCCTACCTCGCCTACGGTTACAGCTACGACTTCCAGGGGCGCAACAAGCGCGAGTCCGCCTACATCCAGGACTCCTGGAAGGTGGGCGATCGCCTCACCTTGAACCCGGGCCTGCGCTACGACCACGTGCACGGCGGCTATCCCGGCCAGGCCGAGGTCTACAGTGCGAACAACCTGGCCCCGCGCTTCGGCTTCGCCTTCGACCTCACGGGCGACCACAAGACGGTGCTGAAGGGCAGCTACAGCCAGTACTACGAGGGGATCTTCAACGACATCTACAAGCGGGCCACGCCGGGCAAGGGCGATTTCATCACCTACGACGCCAGCGCCTGTCCCTCCGTGACCGCGATCTGCGGCGTCAACCGGCTGGTCGAGACGGACCGCAGCTCCAGCACCCTGTACCGCATGGACCCGAACCTCAAGCATCCGCGGGTGGACGAGACGAGCCTCGGCTTCGAGCGCGCGATCAGCAACGACGTGCGCCTGAGCGTGACCGGCGTCTTCCGCGACAACAAGAACATGATCGGCTCCGTGCTGCCCTCCGCGCGCTGGACCCCGTTCACGCAGAACAATGGCCTCGGCCAGGCCATGACCTTGTACCGGTGGACCAACCGCGCGGCCTCCGAGGACGACAAGATCGTCACCAACCCCGACGGCTTCCAGTTCAAGGACCCGAGCGGGAACGTGATCGGCACCCTCGACATGATGAAGCGCTACAAGGCGCTCATGTTCGTGGTCAGCAAGCGCTTCAGCCACCGCTGGACGGGCCAGCTCTCGTACGTGCTCTCCAAGTCCTACGGGAACGTCGACAACAACAGCGAGGCCTCCTTCGGCGCCAACAGCTCCACCAACGGCGGCGGGGGACCGTACGCGTACGAGACACCCAACGTGTCGCTCGTGAATGCGAATGGCGAGCTGACGAACAGCCGCCGCCACGAGGTCAAGGTCCTCCTCGGCTTCCAGGTGCCGGTCGTCGACGTGGGTGTGAACGCGTACTTCCGGGCCCTGTCCGGCCGGCCGTACACGCCGTACCAGCAGTTCGCGTCCAGCGCGATCAGCTTCCCCGCCTCGTCCGGCGGCCGGCGCGTGCTGCTCGAGCCTCGCGGCAACCGCCGGCGGGACCGCGAGAACATCCTCGACCTCCGGCTGGAGAAGATCTTCAAGTTCGGACCGGCGAAGAACCGCATCTCCGTGTACGCGGACATCACGAACGTGTTCAATCAGTCGGTGGTGACCGACCTCCAATACCGCGTTCCCAGCCGCGTCATCGGCCTCGAGACCGTCAACTTCGGGTCGCCGACGGCGATCATCGAGCCGCGCCAGACGACGTTCGGCGTGCGCTGGGCGTTCTAGGCTGACGCCGCTTCCGTGACCGGCCCCGGGGGCAGCCGACCGCCCCCGGGGCTGTTTCATTTCTCGGAGGACCCATGCTCGCCCCCGTCCTTCTCCTCGCGATGCTGGCCGCGCGTCCTTCCATACCCTGGACGACCGACTACACGAAGGCGCTTTCGGACGCGGCGGAGCAGCGGCGCCCGCTGCTGCTCTTCTTCCGCTACAACTGCGAAGGCAGCCGCCTGCCCCAAAACCCCATCGCTGTGGGCGGCCCCATCGAGCATCAGGAAGGCCTGTCGCCCTGCGAGCGGATGCAGGAAGACGTCTGGGAGGACGCGGCCATCGTCTCCGCGGCCGAACGCTACCTTCCCGTCGTGGTCGACGGCGGGGACATGACGCTGCAGTCCCGCTACCAGGCCGTACGCGTACCGACCACCCTCATCACCGATCCCTGGGGCAACGAGGTCTTCCGCACTAGCGGCTACCTCGAGCGGGACAAGATGGCG
This sequence comes from Vicinamibacteria bacterium, assembly GCA_035715025.1. Lineage (GTDB taxonomy): Bacteria > Acidobacteriota > Vicinamibacteria > Fen-336 > Fen-336 > AA29. Next base: position 8,234 of record DASTLK010000040.1, on the reverse strand, counting down.
CGCATCCTGGGGGCGGTGCCGCGCGACTTCGCCTCCCTGGCCACGGCCGGCCAGACCCTGAAGGCGAATCCGACGGACTTCGGCGCCCTCGTGTCCGCAGCCCGGTTCTACGAGGAGGCCTCCCTCCCGCAGGTGAGCGATCGCCTGTACGCGTCGGCCCTGGCCGCGCCGGGCGGGACGGACGTGGCCGCGCGCCGCCAGGCCGTCATCAGCCGCGGCCTCAACCTGATGGCGCGGCTGAGCCGGGCGGAGGAGGCGGCGGGCCTCTTCGAGAAGGAGCTGGCCGCGGCCCCCGAGGGGCCGGGCTCGGACGCGCTGCTGCTCGGCCTCGTCAACGCCCGCCTGACCCAGGGCAAGCGCAAGGAGGCGGAGGCGGCGGTCAAGCAGATGGAGTCGCGGTTCGCGAGCTCGCCCTATACCGCGCGCGCCAAGGAGAACCTGGCCGCGGCGAAGAAGCAGCCCTAGGCGCGGCGACGCCGCACGTACGTCCCGCTGCGGCCGCCCGTCTTCCGCACCAGCCGGATGTCGGAGATCGTCATGGCCTTGTCCGCCGCCTTGACCATGTCGTAGACGGTCAAGGCGGCCACCGCCACGGCATGCAGGGCTTCCATCTCCGCGCCCGTGCGCGCGTCCGTACGCACCGTGGCTTCGATCTCGAACCCGTCGCGGCGCGGACGCAGCTCCACCTCGACGTGGGAGAGGGGCAAGGGATGGCAGAGGGGAATCGCTTCGGCGGTGCGCTTGGCCGCCATCACCCCGGCCAGGCGCGCGACTTCGACCAGGCCGCCTTTGGGCAGGGCGCCGGCCCGCGCGAGCCTCAGCGCGGCCGGCGCGATGTGGATCCGGCCGCGGGCCACGGCCTCCCGCGACGTGACCGGCTTGTCCGACACGTCGACCATCCGCGCGTGACCGGCGGCGTCGAGATGGCTCAGGCGCGGAACGGAGACGCGCGGGCGCCGCTTCTTCAGGCCAGGCCGTCCCGTTCCAGGAAGTTGCCGAGAAGGAGGGCGGGCACCTTCTCGCCCGCCTCCGCGCGCAGGCGCTCGCTCTCCAGGACGACCAGGGCGTTCGCGCGCGCGTGCGCGACCACGTCCGCCGAGCCCACCGAGCGCAGCGGCGAGGCCACGAAACGTCCTCCCTCGAAGCGAACGCGGGCGGGCAGGTGGTTGCGGCGGCCGGAGCGGTTGGTCACGCTCTCCAGGAGCTCGACCTCGACCCGGGGGCGCGTGACCACCTGCGCGCCCTGCATGCGCAGCAGGGCGGCGCGGGCGAAGAGGTCGAAGGTCACCTGCGCGGACACGGGATTGCCGGGCAGTCCGAAGATGAGCTTGTCGCCGCGGCGTCCGAACACGAGGGGCGCCCCCGGCTTGATCGCCACCTTGGTGAAGAGCAGCCCGACGTCGAAGCGGGTCAGCACCTCCTCGACCAGATCGAACGCGCCCTCGGAGACGCCGCCGGAGATCACGAGCACGTCGGAGGCGAAGCCCTCGCGGACGGCCTGCGCGATCAGGGGCGCCTGGTCGGGCACGACCCCCAGCGACCGCGCGTCCGCGCCCGCCCAGCGGGCCTGCGCCATCAGCGCGTACCCGTTGCTGTTGCGGATCCTTCCCCGCGTCGGCGCGTCCCACACGTCCACCAGCTCGTCGCCGGTCACGAGGACGGACACCGTGGGCCGGCGGCCCACCAGGACCTTGCCCTTGCCCACGGCCGCGAGCACGGCCACGCTGGCCGGATCCAGCACGCACCCGCGCGCGAGCACCTCGTCGCCGGCGTGGCCCTCCGCCCCCTGCCGCGCGATGTGCGCGCCCGTGGGGACGGGCTCCAGGATCTCGACGCGGCGGCCGCCGTCGATGGCGCGCGTCTTCTCCACCGGCTGCACCGCCGTCGCGCCCGCGGGGACGGGAGCGCCCGTCATCACCTGCACGGCCTGGCCCGGACGCAGGGGCTGGTCCGGCCACTGGCCGGCGCGGATCTGGCCGGCCACGTCCAGCACGACCGGCGCCTGCGCCACGTCCGCCGCGCGCACGGCATAGCCGTCCATGGCCGAGCGGTCGAAAGGGGGAAGGTCGGAGTCCGTGCTCACGTCCTCGGCCAGCACGCGGCCGAGCGCTTCCGTGAGCGGGACTTCTTCCGCGCCCAGGCTCGGCGTGTGCTTGAGGACGATGTCGAGGGCGGCGTCGACGGGGATCATGCGTCTTCCTTGCTTATTGTACGCGCCGTGTCCACGCTCCCCCGGATGCGACCGGCGGGCGCCCTCTGGCGGCCACCATCGTTGGGTGGGTGGCTGCCCTCTGGCGGCCACCATCGTGGGTGGGTGGCTGTCTGGACTAGGATGAGGGTTTCGGAGGCCGCGAGTGGTCCGGACGGTCGTGTGGGACGACGAATCGGTGGTGCTGATCGACCAGCGGCGGCTGCCTCAGGAGGAGTCGTACCTGCGTTGCCGCCATCCCACCGAGGTGGCGGCGGCCATCCGCGACATGGCCGTGCGCGGCGCTCCCGCCATCGGAGTGACCGCGGCCTTCGGCATCGCGCTGGGAGTGCGGCGCTCGACCGCGGAAGGCGAGGCGCTGCGCCGCGACCTCGAGACCGTCTGCGAGCAGATGCGCGTCACGCGTCCGACCGCGGTCAACCTCTTCTGGGCCATCGAGCGCATGCGGCGGCGCTTCGCCGCCGAGGAGCCGCGAGGCGGTGCGGCCGTTCGTGAAGGGCTGCTGGCCGAGGCCCACGCCATCCTCGAAGAGGACCTGGCCTCCTGCCACCGCATGGGGGACCTGGGCGCGGAGCTGATCACGCATCCCTCGCGCATCCTCACCCACTGCAACGCGGGCGCGCTGGCCACCGCCGGCTACGGGACCGCGCTGGGCGTGATCCGCTCCGCTGCCCGCGACGGGCACGTGCTGGGCGTGTTCGCGGACGAGACCCGCCCGTACCTGCAGGGCGCGCGTCTCACCGCCTGGGAGCTGACCCAGGACGGGATACCGACCACCTTGATCGCCGACAACATGGCCGGCCACATGATGGCCACCGGCCAGGTCGACCTGGTGGTGGTGGGGGCGGACCGCATCGCCGCCAACGGCGACGTCGCCAACAAGATCGGAACCTACTCGGTGGCGGTGCTGGCCAAGGAGAACGGGATCCCCTTCTACGTCGCCGCCCCCGTCTCGACCTTCGATCTCACCGTCGCCTCCGGCGCCGAGATCCCCATCGAGGAGCGGCCCGCGGACGAGGTGACGCATCACGGCGGACGGCGGATGGCCCCCGCGGGCGTGGCCGTCCGCAATCCCGCCTTCGACGTGACACCCAGCCGCTACGTCACCGCGATCGTGTGCGAGAAGGGCGTGGCCCGCGCGCCCTACGGCGAGAGCCTGCGCGCGCTGGCGGGGGCCTGAGCCTGCGCCTCCTCGCCATCGAGACCTCGTGCGACGAGACGGCGGCCGCGGTGGTCGAGGACGGACGCCGCGTCCTCTCCAACGTCGTGTCCAGCCAGGCCGTTCTGCACGCGGTCTACGGCGGCGTGGTCCCGGAAGTGGCCGCGCGCCACCACCTCGAGAACATCTGTCCCGTGATCGCGAAGGCGATGTCCGACGCCGGGATGACCTATCCGGAGCTCGACGCGGTGGCCGTCACCCAGGGACCGGGTCTCGTGGGCGCCCTCCTCGTGGGCGTGCAGGTGGCGAAGGGAATCGCGTTCGTTCACGGCAAGCCGCTCGTGCCCGTGCATCACATCGCCGGCCACCTCGAAGCGCCCGCCCTGGCCCGGGGCGAGGACGTGCCCTGTCCCGCGCTGGCCCTCGTCGTCTCCGGCGGGCACACCAGCCTGTTCGAGATGGCGGCCCGGGGCGAGTACCGGTTGCTGGGCCGCACGCGCGACGATGCGGCCGGCGAAGCCTTCGACAAGGTGGCCAAACTCCTGGGGCTCGGCTATCCGGGCGGGCCCGTGATCGATCGCCTCTCCGAAGGCGCCGACGACCAGGCCCACGAGTTCACCATCGCGCGCATCAAGGACGGCCGTCCCGATTTCTCCTTCAGCGGGGTCAAGACCGCGGTGCTCTACCACGTTCGCCGCGAAGGGATCGCTCCCGTGGCCGATCCGGCCGCGGCGCCGAAAGAGATCCGCGACCTCGTCGCCTCCTTCCAGCGTGCGGTGGTGACCGCGCTCCTGCGCAGGCTCGAGCAGACGGCCCGGACCCGGCGCCCGCGCAGCCTGATCCTCACCGGCGGCGTGGCCGCCAACCGGCGCCTGCGCGCGGACGCGGCCCGCCTGGCCGAGAAGCTGGGATTGCCGTTGTTCGTGCCCCCCATCGCCCTCTCCACCGACAACGCGGCCATGATCGGGGCCGCCGGGCAGGTGGCGTTCGAGCAGGGGCGGCGGGCGGGTTGGGACCTCGACGCCGACCCCCATCTCCCTCTCGGTTGACGCATTGCGTCACGGAGAAGGAGGCCTCTTCCCGGCGCCTGCACAAGATTTGACACCCGCGGCGGCCCTCGGCTACCTTCAATGAAGAGACTCCGCCGGGAGGTGGCTTGGACCCCGATAAGCGCCGTGCATTGTCCGACTTCTATCGTGAAGAGTTCCTGCGCTACATCGAGTACTTCAAGGCCAACGGCATCCTCAGCGACGACAGCCAGGACGCGATGCAGCAGACCTGCTCGAAGCTGATGGCGGATCTCGACCGCGTCTGCGGCCAGGACAACTTCCCCGCCGTGGCCGAGACCCTGCTGCAGAAGTTCGACATCCTCACCCGGCTGAGCGAGCTGGACCCGCGCAAGGGCCACTGAAACCCAGGCGTTTCCGCCGGCGGCGCTCGGCCCCGCATCTCCTTCCCCCTTCCAGTCGGACCGCGCTGCGCCGGGCCGCGGCCGCCGTGCTTGCCGCCGGCCTGCACGCGGCCGATCCCGGGCCCCTCGTGCGCGCGGCACTGCGCCTGCGCGGGCGGCGCCTGATCGCCGCCGGCGAGGCGTACCCGCTCGGCCGGGGCCGGGTGCTCGTCCTGGCCGCGGGCAAGGCCGCGCCCGCCATGGCGGCGGCGGCGGAGCAGGTCCTGGGCGCCCGCCTGGCGGAGGGCGTGGCCTTGTCCAATGCACCCGGCCCGCCCCTCCGCCGCACGCGGCTGCTCCTGGCCGGCCACCCCCTGCCGGACGCGCGCGGCGTGGAGGCCGCGCAGGCGGCGGAGGCCATGGTCCGCGGTCTGACCGCCGACGACATCGTCCTCGTGCTGCTCTCCGGCGGGGCCTCGGCGCTGCTGCCGGCGCCCGTGCCGGGCCTGAGCCTCGAGGACAAGGCGGCGGTGACCGCGCGGCTCATGCGCGCGGGGGCGGGCATCACCGAGCTCAACACCGTGCGCAAGCACCTCTCGCGCCTCAAGGGCGGCGGCCTCGCGCGCGCGGCCGCGCCCGCCCGCGTCGTCACCCTCGTCCTCTCCGACGTCGTGGGGGACGACCTCTCCACCATCGCGTCGGGCCCCACGGTGCCCGACCCCACGACCTACGCGGACGCGCGGCGCATCCTCGACGATCGCGGCCTCGGCTCCGCCCTCCCCACCGCCGCGCTCCGCCACCTCGAGGCGGGTGCGCGCGGCGAGGTGCCGGAGACGCCGAAGCCGAGGGACCCCCTCTTCCGCCGTGTGCGCACTCGCCTCATCGGCAGCAACCGCATCAGCGTGGAAGCGGCGGCGCGGGAGGCGCGGCGGCAGGGCTTGCGCCCGCTGGTCCTGACCACGCGGCTGGAGGGTGAGGCCCGCGAGGTCGCGCGCGCGCTGGTGGCCATCCTCCGCGAGTGCGTCGAGAGCGGATCCCCGGCCGAACCTCCGGTGTGCCTGCTCGCCGGAGGGGAGACGACGGTGACCGTGCTCGGGGACGGCCGCGGTGGACGCAACCAGGAGATGGCGGTCGCGGCGGCGGACCTCCTCGAGTCGTTCCCGGTCGAGGCGGTGGCGGCCTTCCTGGCCACCGACGGCGTGGACGGGGCGAGCGAGGCCGCGGGAGGTGTGGCCGACCGCACCTCGGTCCCACGCGCGCAGGCCCTCGGCCTGGCGCCGCCGAGTCGTTTCCTGGCCGCGAGCGATTCCAGCGGGTTCCTGGCCCCGCTCGGCGACCTCATCATCACCGGGCCCACCGGCACCAATGTGGTCGATCTGGCCGTCCTGCTCGCCGCCAAGCGCGCGAGCGTTCTATAATCCGCCCCATCTGCCCACACGGCCGGGAGGTGCGTTTGGCCGACGCCGAGCCGCCAGAGGACGAAGGGCACTCTCCACCCGGAGAGCCGGCCCAGGCCGAGACGCCCGTGACGTCCGAGGCGGGCATGGCTCCGGCCGAGGCCCCTCCGGGCAATCCCCTCGAGCAACGCGCCCGTCTGGCCGAAGATCGGCTGGCCGAGGTCATGGCCGCCTATCGCACGCTCAAGAAGGAGAACGAGGACGTCCGTGAGCGCCAGTCGCGCAACATGGAGCGGAAGTTCGATCAGCGCAGGGAACGGCTGCTGCTCAAGTTCATCGACGTCCTCGACAACCTCGACCGCGCCCTGGAGGCGGCCCAGACCAGCTTTGCCGGCCAGCCTCTCGTCGAAGGCATGATCCTGGTGCGGACCCAGCTCCTGCAGACGCTGCAGGACGAGGGGCTCGACCGTATCCCCGTCGTCGGCCTCCCCTTCGATCCCGCCGTCAGCGAATCGGTCTCCACCGCGCCCGTGACGGAGCCGGAGCAGCACCACCTCGTGGTGAAGGAGCTCTTGCGCGGGTACCGGCTGAACGGACGCGTGGCCCGCCCCTCGCGGGTCGTGATCGGGATCTTCGAAGGGGCCGAAGCGGAGGCCACGCCCGCGCCGGTGGCCCCGTTCGACCCGGCGACGGCGGAGACGGCGCCGATCCCGGCGCCGCCGGTGCCCTCTCCCGTCCCGCCGAAGGCGCCGGCCTCGTCGCGCCGCAAGGGCCGCTGACCCTGCTCGTTGAGCATCGCCGCCGCCTCGTGCGGTTCGCCGCCCTGGCCGTCGCCGTCACCATCGTCCTCAGCGACGCGTACTACCTCCAGTTCCTGGAGCCTCGGGTCTCGCGCAAGGCGCTGGCGGCCGCCCTCCTCGGCCTGAGCGCCGTCGCGGTCGCATTCGCGGAGTGGGGCCTTCCCCGAGGCCGCGAGGAGTGGCGGTCCCTGGCGCGCCGCGCGGCCGAGCCCGTCCTCCTGATCGCCATCCTCGCTCTCGCCTTCGGCCTGCGGCTGTGGGGCATCACCGCGAGCCTGCCGCAGAGCTACGTCTCCGACGAGTACGACTTCGTCCACGCCGGGCTGCGCATGATCAAGGGCGGCGACCTCAACCCGCACTGGTGGTTCCATCCGAGCCTCCAGCGCTACCTGGCCGTCGCGACGTACGCCGTCGTCTTCATCCTCGGCGTCCCCCGCGGGCGATGGGTGCACGTCACCGACATCACGGTCGAGGACATGCTGTACTGGGGCCGCTTCGTGGGCGTCGTCTCGGGCACGGTGACCGTGCTCGTGGCCTACCTGCTCGGCCGCCGACTCTTCGGATCACGCGTCGGCCTCCTGTCCGCGGCCCTGCTGGCCGTGTTCCCCGCCGCCGTGCAGCACTCGCAGTACAACAAGCCCGATCCGGTCATCGCGATGATGACCGCCATCAGCGTCCTGGTGACCCTCGTCTACCTCGAGCGCGGCGGCAACGGTTACGCCCTGGCCAGCGGCATCGCGGTGGGCCTGGCCGCGAGCGCGAAATACAACGGCATCCTGGTCGTGGTGCCGTTCGTGCTCGCCGCCGTCTTCCGCAACGGCTGGCGGACACTCGCCCGTCCCGACCTGTACGTCGGCGCCGTGGGGACCTTCCTCGGCTTCCTCATGGGATGCCCGTTCTTCCTGACCGAGATCCACCTCTTCCTGGACCAGGTCGCCTACGACATCTCCACCTACGCCTACGAAGGGCGCGAGGGCGCGGAAGGCGTGGACAACTGGTGGGGTCACGCGACCTACACCTACCGCTATGGCGCCGGCTTCGCGGCGACCTGCGCCGGCCTGGGCGGGCTCGCCCTCACCCTCTGGCGGATCAACCCGGCGCGCGCGGTCTTCTTGACCTTTCCGGTCCTGTACTACGGCTACTACGGAGCGCAGCGGATCAACTTCCGCGGCAACCTGATCCCCGTCTACCCGTTCCTCGCGGTGGTGGCCGCCTACGCCGTGGTCGAGCTGATCGAATGGCTGGGGCGCACGACGTTTGGCCGGAAGCGATTCCTCGT
>DASTLK010000039.1:0-4625 GCA_035715025.1 Vicinamibacteria bacterium | reverse complement strand
GGATCCGATCGCGTAGTGCGCGGCCTTGAACTCGGCCTTGCAGGTGGTGAGCAGATAGACGAGCAGGACCGCGTTGCCGAGGGCGGCCGCCATCATCTCGTAGCCATGGACGAAGGCGATCATGGCGAACCCGTTCGGGGTGGTCGGGTCCGGCTTGCTCCAGGCCAGCCACACGTAGGCCCAGATGTTGAAGTTCATGAGGATGGTCAGGGGCCAGATCGCCTTCTTCAGGCCCTTGCGCTTGATCCAGTAGGACCCGGCCATCGCGCCCGCGATCGTCGTGCCCGCGCCCACCACGCCCGCCAGCCAGGAGAGCTGGCCCTTGGTCACGCCCAGCTCGCGCATCAGGAACGCGCTGTTCATCGAGAACAGGATCTCGTCGCCGATCTTGTAGGTCAGGATGAAGAGCAGCACGATCGCGATCTTGTCCTGCTGGAGATAGCTCCAGAAGGCGCGGCCGAAGGTCGCGAAGGTGCCGCGCAGGTCGGGTCGGCTCACCCGCGCCGTCTCCGGCCGCGGCAACGCGATCGCATGGAAGAGGGCGAAGACGAGCATGGTGACCCCGCCCACGCCGAAGGCCAGGGCCCAGTCCACGTGCTTGTCGGGGCTGACCGCGGAGAGCCCGAGGAGACCCGTGACCCCCGCGATCACGGCGATGCGATATCCCATCGCCTTGTGGCCGGTGTAGGCGGCCTGCTCGCGGATCCCACGGATCCCTTCCATGTAATAGGCGTCGATGGCGATGTCGTTGGTGGCGGCCACGAAGGCGAGCAGGACGAGAGTCAGCGCGATGGCGGTCAGGTGGCCGTGGGGATTCTCCATGGGGACGCGATAGGCGGCCCAGGCGACGCCCAGGATGACGAGACCGACGATCGTCTGCAGGGTGACCAGCCATCGCCGCTTGGTCCCGAAGATGTCGAGCAGGGGCGCCCACAGGAACTTGATGTTCCAGGGCAGGCCAAGGAAATTGACGTAGCCGATCGAGGTCAGGCTGGCTCCGATGTCGGTGAAGAACACCGTTCCCAGCCGGAGGGTGATGATGAGCGGCAATCCCTCGGCGAAGTAGGTCGTGTTGACCCAGAGGGCCGTCCAGAACGCCTTTCCCCATGTCACCGGCTCGGACGCCGGTTCCGCGAGGGCGGCCTCGGCCGTCTGCACGCCCACCGGCAGCTCCTCGGGAGGAGCGGGGAAGAGCTCGGCTTCGAGCGTGTCGTCGACCGTCTTCTTGCTCATGGGGGGCTCCTCGATTCGATCTTGCCACACGGTCCGGGCCGCCAAGGGGGGGCGCCCGAAGAGACCGGGTGAGGCCGCTCACCGGCCAGGAATGTCCGCCCGAGGACAGGCGTAGACTTCGCAGAGAGGGAACCCGGGCGCCGCAACCGGTGTCCAAGTGAGCGGCGGTGGGTTTGGAGGTCGCGATGGCCTCGAGCGAGCTCGCGTTCTCGTCCGCGGAGAGCCTTTCGGCCGGACCCGTCGCGGAGCCCGCCCTCGTCGAACGCTGCCGTCAGGGCGATCCCCAGGCCTTCGCGCGGCTCGTGTCCCTGCACGAGCGCATGGTCCTCAACCTCGCCGCCCGTCTCCTCGGCGATCCGGAGGAGGCCAAGGACATCGCCCAGGACGTCTTCCTGCAGGTCTATCGCACCCTGACCCGCTTCGAGGGACGCAGCACGCTTCGGACGTGGATCTACCGCATCGTGGTGAACCAGTGCCGCAACCGGCAGCGGTGGTGGCGGCGACGGCGGCGTGCCGCCGCCTGTCCCCTCGACGAGATCACGGCCGCCGACGAGGCCCGGATGTCCGCGGTTTCGCCCGCGGAGGGACCCTTCGAGCGGCTCGCTCGCCGCGAGCGCGCCCGGCGCATGGAGCGTGCGCTGCTCGCCCTGTCGTTCGACCACCGCGCGGTGCTGCTGCTGCGCGAAGTGGAGGGCCTCTCCTGCGAGGAGATCGCGACCACGCTCGCGCTGCCCATCGGGACGGTCAAGAGCCGGCTCGCGCGTGGGCGCGACGGCCTGCGGCGCGCGCTCGCGCCGGCGGGAGAGGAGAGGCCATGAATTGCCGTCGGGTACGGGGCCGGTTTTCCGAGCACCGCGACCAGGCGCTGCGCGCGGCCGACGCGCGCGACGTCTCCGCGCACCTCGAGGCCTGCTTCCAGTGCGCGGCCGCGTGGCGCTCCTTCAACGACGACCTCGATCTCCTGTCCGAGACGCCGCCCCTGGAAGCGACCGGTGAGATCGCCGCGCGCGTCCTCGACCGTCTCGACATGGGCCGCCAGCCCGGCCTGGCGCTGGTCTTCCGTCCCTTCGGCATGGCGCGTCCCCTCATGCTGCCCAGCCTGGTCCCGGCGGCGTTCGTGCTCGTGGCCGTGCTCAGCGGCGCCCTCGCGCTCGATCGCGTGGGCGAGTCGCCGACCGTGCCCACCTCCGCGTCCCTGTCCACCTGGGACGCCTTCCTCCCGCCCTCGGGGACCGAAGGCAATCCGCTCTTCTCGATGTCGGAGGTGAGCCCGCCGCGCATGCGGTCGAGCGAGACGGTGCCCCGCTACCTCCTGGACCATCCGGGCCAGGGCACGCTGTTCGTGGAGACGGTGGTCGCGCGCGACGGCAGCGTGTCCGCGGTGACCGTCCTCGGGGGCGATTCCGAGCTGGCGCGCCCGGTGGTGGACGCGCTGCGGCGCGAGCGCTACGAGCCCGCGCGCTTCCGCGGCCGCCCGGTGGCGGTCAGCATCTACAGGCTGATCAGCCGCATGGAGGTCTGGGGGACGTAACTGATTCAGGGGGTTGCTCCTCGCTAGGCTGAACGCAACCCCCTACGCCCTTCGGGCTACCCCCTGCCGCTCCGCGCCGAGTGAATCGGCGCTTCGCTGTTTGCCCTGCGATCGGGTCGCGTCGAATGCAACCCATCATCGTGTCGATCGAGCGCCGATGCTCTACGTTTCGAGCATCTCCCGTGCTGTCCGTAGTACCTCTTCGAATTTCAGACTCTCCATCTTTCCGTCCTCGGCGCGCATCACCCTGACCCGCGGGCCGATCGGCGCCCATTGCGCCGGATTGGTCGGTCCGAACAGCGTGATCACGGGCGCGCCCCAGGCCGCGGCGAGATGGCTGATCCCGGAGTCGTTGCCCACGTAGAGGCCGGCGCAGGCGAGCACCGCGCCCAGCACGCGCGGCGGGAGCTCGCGAGCATGGACGACCGACGCCAGGCGCGCCGCGGGCGCGGCCGCGGCCACATCCGCGGGTCCCTCGACGAGCACGAACGGCCGATCGCCGGTGAGCTGCTCGACGAGCGACGCGAACCGCTCCGCCGGCCAGTTCTTCCGTGGCGAGCCGCTGCCCGGATGGACGGCGAGGAAGCCAGGTCCGAGGCGATCGAGCCAGGGCCGCGCTTGCGACGACTCCGCCTTCGACGCGGCGAAGCTTGGCGGCGTGACCGCGGGATCGGCTCCCAGCTTGGCGACGGCCTGGGCCAGCCAAGCCGCCGCGTGCGGTGCCGCTGGTGGCGGCAGGGGAGGCTGAACGACGATCTTCGCGGAGGGTGCCGCCTGTCCCAGGCCGTGCAGGAGATCGGCCGACGCGGTGTACGCGACCACGGCGTGGAAGGGCGCCAGCGCGCCGCACAAGTCGGAAGAAACGCTGGCGTCGCCCGCGAGCAGGGCGGCGAACGTCGCCGACTCCCAGGGCAGGACGGAGTCCACCTCCGCTGGACCGCCGCCGCACAGAGCCGCACCCGCCGCGGAGGGTGCGAGGAGCGAAACGGAGTGGCCGGCCGCCTTCAAGGCCCCGACCGCCGTTCGGAGGAGCAGGACGTCCCCCAGGGCACCTGCGCGGACGAGCAGGACTCTCAGCTCGGCGCTCCCGTCTCTAGCACGTCGGCTACGGGATCTCGATGCGCCCCGTGGCCAGGTTCCCCAGGAGGTCGGAGGCGCGCACCACCACGACGTGCGGCCCGGGCCCGGTCAGCTCGGCGACCGCGAACTCGTAGCTCTCCTCGAGGCTGTCGTTGATGCCGTCGGTGGGATGGACTTCCTGCCATTTCCCGCCGTCCACCGAGTACTCGGTCTTGCGCACGATGCTGGAGTCGTCCTTGACCGTGACCTTCACGCGGCGGGGAGTCCCGGCCACGGCCGTGACCGTCACCGTGGGCGGCGTGTTGTCGACGTCGAAGGGCGCGCTCTCCTTGTCGCCGCTGAGCGAGACACCCGACGGATTGCTGGGAGCGTCGCTGGCCGTCACCTTGATGACGTAGCGGCCGTTGGGGACGGTGGTCGTGTCCCACGCCAGCACCGCCTCCGTCACGCCCTTCTTGAGCAGGCGCAGGCGGCTGTCGGAGAGCGGACGGTAGTACACGTCGTAGATCAGCGTGTCGCCGTTGGGATCGTCCGCCCGCCATGAGAACGTCTGCACGCCTTTCTGGTACAGGCGGCGGCTGTAGGCGGTGGCGGACGGCATGCTCGATCGACTGGGGGCGGCGGCCGGACGGCCTTCGGGATTGCGCGGCTCGTCGAGGCCGAGGATGTCCACGTCGCCCGACAGCGAGATCGGCCTCTGGAAGACCTCGCCCGGCGGGTGCACGGTGATGGACTGGATCTGCGGCCGCAGGTTGCGCTGCAGGTAGGCGGCCACCAGCGT
>DASTLK010000038.1:0-1521 GCA_035715025.1 Vicinamibacteria bacterium | reverse complement strand
TGGGCCGCACCTCGGTGCGCGGAGTTTGCGCGGTGAGCATCACCGTCTCGGTGGCGGACGCGTATCCGTCCAGCTCCACCTTCACCTCGTGCGCGCCGAGACTCACGTCGTGCACGTCCAGCGGCGTATTGCCGACCTTGTTGCCGTCGACGCTGACGGCGCCGCCGTTGGGGACGCTCTCCACGTGGACGACGCCGCTGGTCACGGCGACGGGCGGTGCCGAGGGCTTCACCACGGACGGAGACGCCGCGACCACCGATGGGCTCGGTGCCGCCTTCGGGCCCCTGCGGTTCCACAAGACGATGAGGGCGGTCGTCAGCACGATCAGGAAGAGCACGAGCCCGATCCCGCCCAGAGCCAGGGTCAAGATCGAGCGACGGGGCTCGGCCAGCACCGGCGCCGGAGCCGTCGCGGTGATCGGGCTCCCTGTCTCTTCTTCCGGGGGCGCGGGCGGGTATCCCATCGGCGGCGTCGGGGTGCGGTCGACGGTGACGCCGGCGCGAGGGGGCGCCGCCGTCTCCGGGCTGCGCATCACGATGGTCGAAGGCGCGTCGGACTCGGGCTCGGGAACGGCGGCCCGCGCGGGACGAGCGCCTGCGGCGCCTCGGACCGAGCCCCGCATCAGAACCGTCGCCGCGTCCCCCTCCTCAGGCACAGGCGGCGGTGTGGCCGCCGGCCGCCGCCCCACCGGGGGCGGGGCCTTCAGCAAGACCGTCGGTCCTTCCACGGGTTCGGGCTCCGGCGCGCGGGTCACGGGCGCGCGCGTCGAGCCCGTGCCGAGGTTCCCCGGGGGCGGGCCGGTGCGACGGGCCGGGGGGGGCGTGCCTCGCGGCGGTCCCGGAATCGGGGCGGGCGCCGCGGGTGGGTTCGTCTTCCGCGCCGGCGCCGATGCGGGCGGACTGGTGCCGCGACTGCCCGTCGCGCTCGCCGGACGGGGAGCGGGGGCCTGCGTCTTGCGGGCGCCCGCCTCGTCCGTGATGGCAGGGAGGGCCGCAGTGATCTCGTCACCCGGCCTCGCCGCCGGGGCGGGGGCGGCACCGCGCACGGGTCCGCCCGCTCCGACCGTGTCTTCGCCGAGGGCGCCGAACCACGCGCCGAGGCAGTACTCGAGGTCCTGCACGAACTCGGTGGCGGTCTGATAACGGTCGTCCGGCTTCTTGGCCAGCACGCGCCCGAACACCTCGTGCCACTTTTCGGGGACGAGGCCGTTCATCTCGAGGTTGGCGGGCTCGATCGGATCGACGTGGACGAGCTTGTAGAGGATCGAGGTGACGTTGTTGCCGGGGAACGGCTGGTCCCCGCACAGCATCTCGAACGCGCAGACGCCGAGCGAGAAGATGTCGCTGCGCCCGTCGAGCTTGTCCCCCATCGCCTGCTCCGGGGACATGTAGGAAGGGGTGCCGAGCAGCGTGCCCGACTGCGTCATCTCCGCGTCCACGAGCTTGGCGATCCCGAAATCGGTGACCTTGACGCGGTCCGTGTCGTAGAGGATCAGGTTCGAGGGCTTGATGTCGCGGTGGA
>DASTLK010000037.1:0-3662 GCA_035715025.1 Vicinamibacteria bacterium | reverse complement strand
GCGGAGCGACGGGGGGAGATCAACGACCGATTACGGGAACACGAGGAGGCACGAAATGACTGCTGGCACCGGAGACAAGGTCAAGGGCCGGATGGAAAAGGCGGCGGGCGATCTTCTCGACGACGACCACCTGCGCAACCGGGGCACCGTGGACGAGACGGCGGGCAAGATCAAGGGCGGCGTGGAGCGTGGAGTGGACGCCGTCAAGGACGCGGCGACCGGGCGACCGCGCGACAAGCGCCCGCCCCGCTGAGAGGCGCCGCTTTCAGGCCCCGCTGAGCACGCGCTCGTAGTACCGCTCGTACTCGCCGACCACGCGCTCGGCTCCGAAGAGCGCGGCCGCGCGGCCCCGTGCGGCTGCGCTCAGGGCCTGCCAGTGCTGCTCGTCCTTGAGGATCTCGATCGCGCGCGCGGCCATGCCCTCGATGTCGCCGACGGGCAGCAGGAAGCCCGTCTCCGTGTGCTTGACCACTTCCGGCAGGCCGCCCGCGTCCGATCCCACGACGGGCACTCCGCAGGCCATGGCCTCCAGCGCGCTCAGGCCGAACGACTCCAGCTCGGAAGGAAGGAGGAACACGTCGGCGATGCCGGTCAGCTCCTCGATGCGGTCCTGCCGCCCGAGGAAGCGCACGCGGTCGGCCAGGCCCAGCCGTCGGGCCAGGGCCTGCGCGGAGGCGCGCTCGGGGCCCTCGCCCACCATGAGCAGGACGGCCGGCACCTCGCGCAGCACGCGCTCGAAGATGCGGACCACGTCCAGGGGGCGCTTCACGGGCCGGAAGTTCGACACGTGGAGGAGGATCTTCTCGCCCTGGGGGGCGAAGGTGGCGCGGTCGCGGTACCCGCGCGTGCGGGAAAAGGCGGAGATGTCCACGAAGTTCGAGATCACCTGGATGGGCTTCGTGATCTGGAACTCGTCCGCCGTCATCTTCTTCAGGAACTCCGACACCGCGGTCACGCCGTCCGAGCGCTCGATCCCGAACTTGGTGATCTCGAAGAACGTGCGGTCCTGGCCCACGAGGGTGATGTCGGTGCCGTGCAGCGTCGTCACCAGCTTCGGGGGCTGAGCGCCCAGCATCTGCTGGGCCAGGATGCCCGTGATCGCGTGCGGGATCGCATAGTGGACGTGGAACAGGTCGAGCTTGTTCTCGCGCGCGACCTCCGCCATCTTCGCGGCCAGGGCCAGGTCGTGCGGCGGGTACTCGAACAGGCTGTAGGTCGTGAGGTCGATCTCGTGGTAGCGGACGTTGTCCTGGAACTCGTCCAGGCGGAACGGCAGCCGGTAGGACACGAAGTGCACGGAGTGGCCGCGGCGCGCGAGCTGCTTGCCCAGCTCGGCCGCCACTGCGCCCGAGCCGCCGACGGTCGGATAGCAGGTGATGCCGATGTTCACAGGTAGATCACCTGGTGGCCGCGAGCGAAAGGATCGATGCGCTGCCCGATGTCCTCGACCACGGCCACGCCGTGCCGGGCGAGGAGGTTGACCAGCCCGAGGCCGCGCTCCTGGAAAGAACCTCCGGGCATGAGGGCGTCGCGGGTGCGGCGCAGCCGGTCCGCGCGCGACTGATCGCGCTTCTTGAGCGCGCGCATCGCCTTCTCCTGCAGCGTCTCCACCTGGTGCAACGCGCGCCCGCGCGCGCTGTCGGCCGCCGCCTTCAGCGTCGGGTCGAGGGCGCCCAGGATCTCCTCCACCGCCACCATCTCCTTTTCGATCGCCTTGCGCGCGCCCCCAAAGGCGGCGTCCACCTCCGGATAGTCCTGCCGCGCCCAGCGCGAGAGCATGCCCTGCGGATCCGATTGCAGGTCGGGCAGCGAGATCTCGTCCGCCTCCAGCGCGCGGGCCTGCGCGGGCTCCACGAGGGTGACGCTCGGCCGCGGCACCAGCACCGGCCGCGGGATCCCGAAGTGCGCGTAGGAGGGACCGATCTGCGCGTGGTACGCGATCTCCGCGGGCCCGCCGACGTACGCCGCCGTGGGCAGGAGCTGATCCTGCGACAGGGGACGGAGGAGCACTCCCGCGCTGAAGGCCGCGGGATCGTTCTCCAGCATTCGCTGCGCATCCGCTACCGGCATCTTCCGGCCGAGGCCCCTCACCTCGATGATGCCGTTCTCCCAGCCCATCGCGCGACGCTCGCCTTCCAGGTAGACGAAGAGGTTCAGGAAACCGGCGCGCACCGGCACCTGCTGGTGATATCCGGCGGCCAGAAGCCGCTGCCCGGCCTGCGCGGCCAGGCGCGAGGTGGGGGAGTGCTCGACGAGCTCGCGCGAGAAGACGGGAAGGGAGGCGGCCTTGAGGGCGGGATCGGAGGGATCGAGCACGACGAGGTCGGGGAGGAGCGAGGAGAGGAGGCGGGCGAAGGCTTCGGAGAGCGTGGCCCCGGGGCGATAACAGGCGGCCAGCAGGGAGAGCACTTCGTCGCGATGCAGCCCGGCGGGAAGGTGGCCGCGCAGCTCCTCGACGATCTCGGTCACGGTGTCGTCGAGGGTGATCTTCGCCGCGGGCTGGCCCACGGGCTCCCGGTGCGGGGAGTAGCGCACGTCGTGGATCTGCCCCATCTCGTCGAGCACGGTGGTGGAGCGGATCTCGGCGAAGTCGTGGTCGTCGGCGGCGACCCAGAAAACGGGCACGACCGGCGCGCCACGCTTCGCTTCGAGAGCGCGCGCGAGCACGACCGCGGCCAGCGCCTTGTACAGCACGTAGAGCGGACCGCCGAACAGGACGGCCTGCTGCCCGGTGACGAGCGCAGTCGCCCGCGGGTCGCGCAGCCGCCGCGCCTGCGCCGCCGCTGCCGGTGCCTCCCGCGCCTCCTGCTGTCGGATCAGCGCCTCGAAGACCTTGTCCCGCGGGCGCGGAGCGCGGAGCGCGCTCTCGGCGGAAGCCTGGAGCCCTTCCAGATCCCATCGGGCCGGCTCGTAGAAGGCCTGGACGGCGGGGGCGCTGGTCAGGTAGTCGCGGAAAAGGCGGCTCGGCGGCTGCTGAAAGGCCCCGTAGTCAATGACGATCGGGGGCCGCGACGCCATTGTCCGGCCATTGTAGTGCATCCGTCTTCCACTACGTCCCCGAAGCGGGCGTTGTTCCATGAGGACTGCTGCAAGCCATTCATGCGGCTGCACTTGACCGCCGCATTCGTTGACACCTTTTCACCGCGATGTTAGAGTCGCAAGTCTCGCGATTTTCGCGCGCGGGTGCGATCCTGACGAAATCAGGCGGGGACATGGACGAGACGCCACACGCGGGCGAGGGGATGCCGAACGTCATCGGGCGGTACCAGGTGCAGGAGAGCATCGGGTACGGCGCGATGGGTGCCGTCTACAAGGCCTTCGACCCCCTCATCAAGCGGACGCTGGCCATCAAGACGATCCGCCTGGACATCCCGCGGCAGAGCCCTCAGTACAAGTCCTTCATCGAGCGGTTCTACCATGAGGCGCGCATCTCGGGCACCCTCTCGCACCCCAACATCGTCACCCTCTTCGACATCGGAGAGGAGGGCGGCCTCCCCTACCTGGCCATGGAGTACGTGGAAGGGGAGACGATCTCGTCGATCCTGGAGCGGGGCCTGCGCTTCAAGCCGGAGAAGGTCATCGGCCTCGTGAGCCAGGTCGCGTCCGCCATCGACTACGCGCACACCAAGGGCGTCATCCACCGCGACATCAAGCCCTCGAAC
>DASTLK010000036.1:0-6261 GCA_035715025.1 Vicinamibacteria bacterium | reverse complement strand
CCGGAGCGGCGGTGACGAGAAGGATCTGCTCCGCGCCCGCCGCGATCGCTTCCGACAGGCCGGACCCTCCGGCCAGGCCCGACTCGGTCAGCCGGTGGCTCTCGCCCGCGAAGATGCCCCCCTTCGGAAACGACACGCGGCGCACGGGCACCACGCCCGGCGCCAGCAGCCCCGTCATGACCGCGTCGAACACGAGCGCGTCGTAGCCCGGCGCGCGCAAGTCCACGGCGTTTGGCAGGCCGTCGAGACGCGACCGCGGACCGCGCGCCCGCGCCGATGCAAACGACGACCGGTGCGCGTCGTCGAGGAGGACGAACGGCAGGGGCCCTCCCGTCTCCAGATCCGCCGTACGCAGGATCAGCTCGCGGAAGCCCGGCTGTCCGAGGTTCTCGGAAAGGAGGGACACGTACTTGCGGCCCAGCTCCGCCTCGGACGGCGCGCGCGAGATGACGGGGCCGCGCGCGATCTCCCAGAGGGCGTCGCGCAGCCGCCCGCGCGCCGGGCCGGGATCGAGCAGCCATTCGAAGCTCTCGGCCATGCGGCGGCGATGGGTGATCCACAGGCGGAGCAGCCCGAGCAGGCCGGCCGCGCACAACAAGAAGATGGGCAGCGAGAGCGAGGCCAGGTAGGGCGCGCGCAGGACGGAGGGGGCGCCCAGGAGCGGCGCCGCCGCGCGGCCGACCAGCCCCGGCCACACGAGGTCCAGGATCAGGGCCAGCGGGAACAGCACGACCGCCCCCGCCACAGCGAGCACGACAGGCAACAGGAAGACGCCGAACGAGCAGGCGAGGAGCAGGATCGTGATGCGGGCCGCGGGCCGCAAGCGGAAGAACGCGTCCCAGCTCACGTCGGCCCAGAACCCGCGCTCGCCGTAGAGGCCCGGCCCGCCCGCGGCGGCGCCGAAGGCGGCACCCACCGCGCCCACACCCGAGCCGACCACGAGGTCGAGCTTCACGCCGCTCTCGTCGAGGGCCTTGAGCACGCCCGCGTGATACGCGCCGGAGGTGCCGCTCCCCGTCAGCACCAGGGCGGTGCGCCGCCTGGGGGAATACTCTCTCATCCGCGCTGAGGCGAGATTACCACCGATCGTGGTCACGGCCGGTCGCTTGCGCTCTCGCCGGCTCAGCCCCGCAAACGGGCGGCCGTCTCGGCGGCGGTCTCCCTGGGGGCGAGGTCCAGGTACGTGCCCGTCCGCTTCCCGTGCAGCCAGGAAACGAGCCAGGGCGTGTCGTCGCGCACCTCGGAAGGGGCGGACCAGCGCAGCGCCGCCACCGCCGCCTCCAATCCGTCCGTGGTCGTCACGGCCATCTCCTCTTCGATCACGGCCCCGGCCACGACCGGGTACAGCTCGACGGTCGTGCCCGCCCGATCCGCGACGAGGCCGCGGGCCTGAGCGATGGCGCTCACCCAGAGAGGAACGTGCGCGGCCAGGTCCGCTCCACGCGTCGCCCCCGCCCCCGCCCCCAGCGCGGCGGCGGCGCGCGCCGCGAGCGCCCGGTAGTCGTCCTCGCTCACGCGGACGAGGCACGGCGCCGCGCACGTCCGGACCTGGGCGAACACACAGCCGAGGCCGAGAGCCAGGTCGGGGGCCGGCTCGAACGCGTAGTCGCAGGGCCGTAACGGGAAGACGGTGTTAAGAGCCTCGATCGCGGCCTGGGCGGCGGCTCGGCTCCGGAAGGGTCCGTAGAGGTGCTCGCGCGCGGCGCCCGACGGACGCACCGTCAGTCGCGGGAAACGGGCGGCGGGATCCAGGTGCAGATAGACGGGGGGCTTGAGGTCGCGCCGCTTCGACAGGGGCACGTGCCGTCCCATCACCCGCTCGAAGGCGAGGCGCTGCGCGAAGGGCGTGGTGGTGGTGGCGAAAGCCACGGCGCTCGTGATCGGCGCGAGGTTCGTCGGCGGGCGTTTCCCCTTCTTCGGCGGCGGCCCCGCACCGAGCTGCGTCGCCACCCAGCGGCGCACGTGGGCGGGCCGGCCGATGAGCAGGCTCTGGCCGTCGGGGCCGAGGACCTGCGCCACCCCGGCCTGGGCGGGGAGCCGCGCCAGCAGCGCCGCGACGTCGCCGTTTTCCAGGGGAACGACGGTCAGGCGGGGGCCGGACACGCGCGCGGGGTCAGGCCTCCGCGGGCGAGTCCTTCACCTGGTCGTGGATCGTGACCAGGCTCAGGATCTCGTACTCCTTCGTTCCCGAAGGCACGCGCACCTCGACCACGTCGCCCTCCTCGTGGTTGAGGAGGCACTTGCCGATCGGGGACGAGGGCGAGATGCGGCCCTGCGCGGGATCGGCCTCTTCCGGGGTCACGAGGTCATAGGTGATGTTGTCTCCGCTCGTCGTGTCCTTGAGCTGGACCGTCGAGCCGAGGCCGACCTTGCCCCGCGGTATCTTGTCGAGGTTGACGAGGGAGAGCGCGGCCAGACGCCGGTGAAGCTGGCCGATGCGCGCCTGCAGGAAGGTCTGGCGCTCCTTGGCCGCCTTGTACTCGGCGTTCTCGCGCAGGTCGCCGTACTCGCGGGCGCGCTGGATCTCCTTGGGAAGCTGGACCTTGAGCTCGTAGTCCAGCCCGCGGATCTCCTCTTCCAACCTCTTCTTGACGTCGACCATGTTCCCTCGAATCGATACTAACATGCCCCGCGCGAGCGCCCTGCCGGGACGGCCATGGCCGAAACGATCATCCGCAGCCGGACCAATCCGCTCGTCAAACGGCTCCGCGCGCTCAAGGAGCGCGGGGGGGGGAGCGCTCTCGTCCTCCTCGAGGGCTTCACGCTGGTCGAGGAGGGGCTCGCCGCCGGGCTCGAGATCACGGAGACGGCGGTCACGCCGGCCGCGGAAGAGACCCCGCGCGGCCGGGCGCTCGTCCGTCAGCTCGAGGGGCGCCGCGTCGCCGTGCGCCGCGTCGCCGAGGCGGTCCTGGCCTCCCTGTCCGAGGCGGAGACGAGCCAAGGGATGCTCGCGTTCGCGCGGCGTCCCTCGTTCGACGAGGAGGCGCTCTACGCGGGCGTACCCCTCGTGATCGTCGCCGCCGGGCTGCAGAACCCGGGGAACGTCGGCGCCGTGCTCCGGGCCGCCGAGGCCGCCGGCGCCACCGGCGCGTATTGCAGCCGGGGCACCGCCGATCCGCTGTCGTGGAAGGCGCTGCGCGGGGCGATGGGCAGCGCGTTCCGCCTGCCGCACGTGCGCGGGCTCGCCGCGGAAGAAGTGCTGGCGCGTCTGCGGCGGCGCGGCGTGACCACGCTGGCGGCGGTGGCCACGGGCGGCGAGCGCTACGACGCGGCCGACCTGCGGCGGCCGGTGGCGCTGCTCCTCGGCCAGGAGGCCGCCGGGCTCGAGGCCGATCTGGCCGCCAGGGCGGACGGCCGCATCACGATCCCGATAGCGGGCGGCGCCGAGAGCCTCAACGTCGCCGTCGCCGCCGGTGTGCTGCTCTTCGAGGCCGCGCGCCAGCGCGCGGCCTCCAGCCGCTCAGGGCGGAAGGGGTGAGGCGCGGCGCCGGCGGATCTCGTCCCGAAGGCGCGGGCTGACCTTCAGGCCCGTCTTTTCGGCCCGCTGCACCGCTGCTTCCGCGTCGTCGAGCCGGCCCATGGAGGTGTACAGGACGGCGAGGTTGTTCTCGGCATCGCCGGAGGAAGGATCCTGGCGGAGCACGGCCAGGAATTCCTGCTCCGCTTCGGCGAGTGCACCCGCCTGGAAGTAGGCGCTGCCGAGGGCCATGGTGACGCCGGGCGGCACCCAGGACGCGGAAGGCATGGTGGTCTTCTCCAGCTCGGCCAGGCGCTTCTCGAGCTGCATCTCGAGGAAACGGTCGCTGGTGAGGGCGTGCCGCCCGGAAAGGGCGGTCAGGGTGTCGCGCAGGTCGCGGATCTCCAGGTCGCGGGCCCGCGGCGGGTCCGCGCGGCGGCGGAGGGCGAACACGTTGCGGCAGGAGAGGAAGGCGTCCGCCGCCTCCGCGTAGCGCGCCTGCCCCATCAGCGCCTGCCCGAGCCCGTAGTGAGCGACGGCGAGGCCCGGCTGCAGGCGTACGGCGGCGCCGAACGCGGTCTCCGCGTCCCCCCAGCGCTTCGCGGCCAGCGCATCGCGTCCGGCGGCGAAGCGGTCGAAGGCCATCACACGCGCGGCGTCGGCGGCATTGGGCGAAGGCGCCGGGGCGCCTGCGCCCGCGAGCGGGGCGAGGAGAAGCGCGGCGGCCAGGGTGAGCGGGGACATCGAATCTCCCGGAGGATACGGCTTTCGCGGTACGCTTTCAGGGTGCCGGGGCGCGGCGAGGACGGCTCGGGCCTGCTCTTCCCCGCCGCTGGAGGGACGGCGCCGGCGCGAGGCTCGGCGCGTGCCCGCAAGAATGCGCCCCTCGCCGAGCGCATCCGCCCGCAGACCCTCGACGAGCTGGTCGGACAGGACGAGGTGCTCGGCGAAGGACGGCCGCTGCGGCGCGCCATCGAAGCGGACCGATTCCCTTCCATCATCCTCTGGGGGCCACCCGGTTCCGGCAAGACCACGCTCGCCCACGTGGTGCGGCAGCGGACGACCGCGCACTTCGAGGCCCTCAGCGCCGTCCTGTCCGGGGTCAAGGAGCTGCGCGAGGTGCTCCGCCAGGCCGAGGACCGGCTGGCCCAGCAGGGCCTGCGCACCGTCCTGTTCATCGACGAGATCCATCGCTACAACAAGGCACAGCAGGACGCGCTGCTGCGCCACGTCGAGTCCGGCGACGTGACCCTGATCGGCGCCACCACCGAGAACCCGTCGTTCGAGGTCAACGCGGCGCTCTTGTCGCGGTGCCGGGTCGTGGTCCTCAAGCCCCTCGACGCCACGCAGCTCGAATCGGTGCTGCGCAGGGCCCTCGCCGACACCGAGCGCGGGCTCGGCTCGCTCCAGCCCCAGGTCGACGACGACGCGCTGGCCTTCCTGGCCGCGGCTTCGGACGGGGACGCGCGCACCGCCCTCAACGTGCTCGAGATGGCCGTCACCAACGCGCCGCCGGACGCCGAAGGGACGCGCCGGGTGAACCTGGCCGCGATGCAGGAGGCGTTCGCGCGCAAGGCGCTCCTCTACGACAAGGCCGGCGAGGAGCACTACAACATCATCAGCGCGCTCCACAAATCGATCCGCAACTCCGACGCGGATGCCGGCCTCTACTGGCTGGCGCGCATGCTGGAAGCGGGTGAGGACCCGCTGTACGTGGCGCGCCGGCTGGTGCGTTTCGCCTCCGAGGACGTCGGCATGGCCGACCCCCAGGCCCTGGTCGTGGCCATGGCCGCGCAGCAGGCCGTCCACTTCATCGGCATGCCGGAAGGCGCACTGGCCCTGGCCGAGCTCGTCGTCTATCTGTCCGCGGCGCCCAAGAGCAATGCCCTCTACGTCGCATACGCGGAGGCGGCGGAGGACGCCCTCACCACCCGGGCCGAGCCCGTGCCCCTGTGGATCCGCAACGCGCCCACGCCGCTCATGAAGCAGCTCGGCTACGGCCGCGGATATCGTTACGCACACGACGAGCAGGAAGGCGTCGCGGAAATGGATTCCCTGCCCGACGCGCTGCGCGACCGCCGGTACTATCGCCCCACCGAGCGGGGCCAGGAGGCGGAGGCGGCGGCCCGCCTCGAGGCCGCTCGGCGCATCCGCCAACGCGCGCGCAAGAACGAGGAACCGCCAAAGGGCTGATCGTGCTCGTCACTGGCGACGCCACGCCGACTCGCGATAGAATCGCATCATCGGTCCCGCAGGCTCCCAGAAATGGCAAAGAAGAAGATCCTCGCCGTCGACGACGACGCCACCGCACTCGGCGCGCTGCGCCAGATCCTGGTGCAGAAGGGGTACGACGTCAGCACCGCCCCCAACGGGCACGACGCGCTGACCGCGCTCCGCAACGGCACCTTCGATCTCGTGATCCTCGACGTCTCCATGCCCGGCCTCAGCGGTTACGAGGTGTGCCGCAAGATCCGCCAGGAGGACAAGACGCGGGACCTGCCCGTGATCTTCCTGACCGCGAAGGGGATGCTCGTCGACATGACCGAGGGCGAGGAGGCGGGCAGCGATCTCTACCTGGTCAAGCCCGTGCTCGCGACCAAGCTCTTGAACATGGTCGGCATGTTCCTCTCCGAAGACACGCCGCTGGCGAAGAAGCGCCGCGCGGCCCCGACGCAGGGCTGATCCACCTTTCCATCGCTGGGCGTCGCTGGCATAGAGGGCCGCGGGGTGCGCGGCGCTCGCTCCGGACGCCCGCATGTCTTCATCGAGGACGGCGCGTGGGTCCCCACCCACGCGATCAGCAA
>DASTLK010000035.1:0-4934 GCA_035715025.1 Vicinamibacteria bacterium | reverse complement strand
CGACCTCGCAGAACGGCCAGTGCTCGGGCGGCGCGAGCGTCAGCGGACCCGTCCTCCTGTATCTGCAGCAGGCGGGCGTGGGCGGCCTCAGCGTGGAGGAGGCGGGCACGCAGGACATCCCGCAGAAGAGCCTGGCCTTCTTCGTCCAGGACAAGTGGCAGCCGCGCCGCGGCCTCACCCTCCAGTACGGGCTGCGCTGGGAAGGCGAGAAGGAGCCGGACGTCATCACCCCCGCCAGCCAGGTGTTCTACAGCGGCTTCATCGGGAAGACGGTGACGAACAGCCATGGCTCGTTCACCTTCCCCTCCGACGGCAACATCCCGTCCGACCAGAAGATGTTCCAACCGCGTATCGGCCTCTCCTGGGATCCCAAGGCGGATGGGAAGACCGTGCTGCGCGTCAACGGGGGCATCTTCTACGGCCGCGTCCCCGGCCTCGCCCTCGCGTCCACGCGCTCGACCAACGGCAGCCGCGGGCAGACGATCTTCCGCAACAGCGCGCTGACCGGCATCCTCGGCCCCGTCCCCGCGTATCCGAACCTCATCCCGGCCAGCCAGGTCGGGTCGCCCTTCGATCCCGACGTCTACGTCTTCGACACGAACTTCCGGAACCCGCGCACCTACCAGGGCTCGGTGGCGATCGAGCGGGAGGTCGGCAGTGACGTGGCCGCCCTCGTCCAGTACAACCACGCGGCCGGCCGCCACATCACGCGCTGGCTCAACTCGAACGACGCCGCCTACGGCAGCCCCTGGGGCAGCGGCCTCAACGGCGGCTTCAACGGCATCGGCACGCTCTGGACCGTCTCCTCGACCGCGAAGAGCAATTACGACGGAGTGACCTTCGGACTGACCAAGCGCTTGTCGCACAGCTACCAGTTCCAGGTGAACTACACGCTCTCCTGGGACAAGTCCGACGACGACAACGAGCGTGATCCCTTCACCCTGCGCTACGCCAAGATCACCGACCTCGCCGCCGAGTACGGCTACTCCGATCGCGACCAGCGGCATCGGTTGAACGGCTTCTTCCTGTGGCAGGCTCCGGGGCAGGTCAACGTCAACTTCCGCTACTCGTACCGCTCGGCCCAGCCCCTGTCCTTCTGCGCCAAGGGCGTCGCCTCCTACTGCACGACCGACACCACGCCCTCGCAGGCGCCGTTCGTGGGCGGCCCGTCCGATCGCATCCGTCCGGACGGCTCCGTCGTGCAGCGCAACACCGGCCGCAAGGACAACACCTACTCCGCGCTCGACGTCCGGCTGTCGAAGGAGTTCAAGCTCGGGAAGACG
Organism: Vicinamibacteria bacterium; assembly: GCA_035715025.1. Lineage (GTDB taxonomy): Bacteria > Acidobacteriota > Vicinamibacteria > Fen-336 > Fen-336 > AA29. The sequence goes on along the minus strand of DASTLK010000035.1, from coordinate 3,651 downwards.
ACGGCCCTCGAGCCCATCGTCGAGGTGTTCAACGTGTTCAACAGCGCGAACATCCTCGTGCCGCAGAACACGAACCTCATCTTCAACTTCGACGGCACGATCCGGGCCGGCGTCGGTGATCCGCGCCAGGTGCAGGTTGGAGCGCGGTTGGTTTGGTAGTGATGCAGGGGGGGTGCGCCTCGCTCGACGGATGCACCCCCCCTACGCGCTGCGCGCTACTCCCCATTTCGCTCGCGCCGGAGTGAATCCGGCGCTCGCTGCTGGGGGCGTGCCCATCGATCGTCGCAATCGTGAGCCGGTCGTCCTCCTGGTCGTGGGGCTCGCGTCGCTCGGCTGGTCGGGCCTCCGGCCCCACGACTACTTCACCTGGCTGCTGGAGGTCGCGCCCATCCTCATCGGCGTGCCCATCCTGATCGCGACCCGGCGGCGATTTCCGCTGACCCCGCTCGCCTACCGGCTGATCTTCGTCCACGCGCTCATCCTGATGGCGGGCGGCCATTACACCTACGCGGAGGTCCCCCTCGGCGACTGGGTGAAGGACGCGCTGGGCCTCGCGCGCAACCACTACGACCGCCTCGGCCACTTCGCGCAGGGCTTCGTGCCCGCGATCCTCGCGCGCGAGATCCTGCTGCGGAAGACGCCGCTGAGCCGCGGGGGCTGGCTCTTCTTCCTGGTCACCTGCGTGTGCCTGGCCATCAGCGCGTGCTACGAGCTCGTCGAATGGTGGACGGCGGTGGCGACGGGAGAAGCGGCCACCGCCTTCCTGGGAACCCAGGGCGATCCCTGGGACACGCAGTGGGACATGTTCACGGCCCTCGTCGGTGCCCTCGCCGGCCAGCTCACCCTGGCGCGGGTCCATGACCGCGAGCTGTCCGCCCTCGACTAAACTCCTCGCGTGGACCATCCCGCGCCGCTGGCCAGGCTGATCGACGAGCTGCGGCGGCTGCCCGGCATCGGCCCCAAGTCGGCGCAGCGGATCGCCTTCCATCTCCTGAAGGGCTCCAAGGAAGACGCCCTGCGCCTCTCCGCGGCCGTGGGCGAGCTGCTCGAGGCCCTGCGCACCTGCTCCATCTGCAACGCCGTCACCGACCGCGAGGTGTGTGCGACCTGCAGCGATCCCGCGAGGTCGGACCGGATCATCTGCGTCGTGGAGGAGCCGCACAACCTCGTGGCCGTCGAGCGCACGCGCGATTTCAAGGGCCGCTACCACGTCCTGCATGGCGCGCTCTCGCCCCTGCAGGGCGTGGGACCCGACGAGCTGAAGGTCCAGGGGCTGATCGAGCGCGTGCGCGCGGGCGGGGTGGACGAGATCATCCTGGCCACCAGCCCGACCGTCGAAGGGGAAGCGACGGCGGTCTACCTGTCCCGCCTGCTCAAGCCGCTCGGGGTGAAGGTCACCCGGATCGCCATGGGCATCCCCGTGGGGTCGGACCTCGAGTGGGCGGACGAGGTCACCATGGCCAAGGCGCTCGAGGGCCGTCGCGAGTATTGATCGTATACAATAGGGCTTCCCCGGCGAGGTCGCCGTCTGGCGCAAGGCCAGCAGTGGTACGGCTTTAGAGGAGGATCACGGATGGCGCCCGACATCGTCATGTACGAGGAGGAGTTCAACCAGATCAAGGCCATCATCTCCAAGCTCCGCGTCGATGCGAACTCCAAGGTGGTCTTCCTCGTCGACAAGAACGGACAGCAGATCGCGGCTCACGGGGACATCGAGAACCTGGACACCACGTCGCTGGCCTCCCTCACCGCCGGCAACGTGGCCGCTACCGACGGCCTGGCCCGTCTCATCGGCGAGAAGGAGTTCTCGATCCTCTTCCACGAAGGGGAGAAGGACAACATCCACATCTCCATCGTGGCCCAGCGCGTGATCCTGGTCGTCATCTTCGACGAGCGCTCCTCGCTCGGCCTCGTGCGCCTGCGCGTGAAGAAGGCGTCGGAAGAGCTCAACCGCGTCTTCGCCAACATCATGGCGAAGGTCGAGAGGGAGAAGGCGCAGGCGGGGGCGGCCTTCGAGAGCCCGTTCGCCGAGATCACGGACGAGGACATCGACAGCTTGTTCAGCGAGTAGCGGCGGGACCACACAGAGATGACCTTCATCAACTACGCGTCCCGCGAGATCAACTGCAAGATCGTCTATTACGGTCCCGGCCTGTGCGGGAAGACGACGAACCTGCAATACATCTTCGACAAGACGAACCCGGCGGCCAAGGGCAAGCTCATCTCCCTGGCCACGGAGACCGACCGCACGCTCTTCTTCGACTTCCTGCCCCTCGAGCTAGGCACGGTGCGCGGATTCAAGACGCGCTTCCACCTCTATACCGTGCCCGGCCAGGTCTTCTACGACGCGAGCCGGAAGCTGATCCTCAAGGGCGTGGACGGCGTGATCTTCGTGGCGGACAGCCAGGTCGAGCGCATGGACGCCAATGTGGAAGCGATCGAGAACCTGGAGACCAACCTCAAGACGCAGGGCTACGACCTCTCCGCGATCCCCTACGTCCTCCAGCTCAACAAGCGCGACCTTCCCAACGTCGCGAGCGTGGACGAGATGAAGAAGCTCCTGGCCAAGAAGAACGAGCCCATCTTCGAAGCGGTGGCGGCCAAGGGTCCCGGCGTGTTCGAGACCCTCAAGGGCGTGGCCAAGCTCGTCCTGGCCGACCTCACGAAATCGAACTGACCGCGGTTTGACGTCGCATCGTGCGCGGCGTAGTGTGCCGCGCACATGCCCACGGGTCGTGAGGAGCTGGCGCATGCGCTCCTCCTGCACGTCGCCGCCGGCACATTCGAGGTGCAGGAGGTCGTGCCCGCGCTCCGCGCGCTGGCCGGCCAGGCGGGCGGCCCCGGTCCCACGCGCCTGGCGCTCCTCCAGGCCCTGCGCGCGGAGCCGCTCGAAGGGCTAGGGCCCGTCGTCGACGCCCTCCTCCGCCGTCGCTTCCGCGACGCGGAGACCGCGCACACGCTCAAGGCGGCGACGCAGCCGCTTCCGCCCGAGCTCCGAGCCGAGCTCGCGGACCTCCCGCTCGACGTCCCCGTGGGCTGGCGGACGGGTGCTCCGGGCGGAACGCGCTGGGCGGAGGCGTACGAGCTGCTGCAGCATCGCCTGTTCCTCGCCGGCATGGAAGCCTCCGCGCGTCTGCGCGAGGACGTGGATGCCGCCCTCGGCGCGGCCGCCCGCCGTCTCCACGAGCCGCCGGCGCCCGCGTCCTGGTCCGATCCGCGCGTCCTCGTGGCCGCCGCCCGCGAGGAAGTGGGGGCGGCCGACGCGACGCTGCTGGCCGCCCTGGAGAGGCGCGCGGCCGAGCTCGAGCACGACGCGGGCGCAGCCCTGGTCCGCGCCGACGAGGCGCTGGCCGCGCTGCCCGCTCCGCTCGCGTCGGACGTGCCGGAGTCGGCGCTCGTGTCGAGGATCCCTTCGAGCTTTCGGTCTGCCGCCGATCCCGTCGCCCGCCGGGCGCGGCTGGACCTCGTCCTCGGCTGGCCCAACGCCGCGATGGTTCCCGCGCTGCTGGCCATCACGACCGAAGGCTGGGCGCAGGAGCACGCGATCCTGGTGCTCACGCTGCGCTTCGGCCGCGTGCACGGCGCGGACTGGCGGGCGTGGACCGCGTGGCTGCGGGCGCAGGAGGCCGCCCTCGGCCGCGTCCGGCCCGT
>DASTLK010000034.1:0-10468 GCA_035715025.1 Vicinamibacteria bacterium | reverse complement strand
CGCCGCTCTTCGACGATGGCGTCCACCTCGCCCACCGGATTGGGGGTGGGCTCGTCCCCCGTGAGCCGGAAGCGATAGACGACCGATCCCCCGGGTGGCACCACCGCGCGCAGTCGCACGCACGCCTTGGTCCCTTTGCGCGCGGGATCGACCGCTCCCGTCTCGCCGTTGACCACGTAGCGGTGGAACGCGTCCTTCACGTACGGCGATCGGCTCCGCGCTTCCGGTCCGTAGAGACGCTGCATGTGCGTCTCGTTGTTCGTGAAGAGCGGTTCCCCGCCCGCGGGCACGATCAGCCGCCGCGGCCCCAGCCGATAGAGGAAGGGAAGGTTGGACAGGGGGTCCGCGCTGGAGTCGTCCGCGAGCAGGACGTCGCCTGCCGGGCTCGACTCCTCGAGCACGATCGACGGCTCGGCCAGCGTCCGTGGTCCCCACACCCAGGTGTTCCGGAACCACAGGTGCGGGAGGAGCTGGATCGGCGCCGCCTCCGGCCCGCGGTTGTGGATGGTGACGCGGACGGCCATGTCCTCGGGAGTCACCTTGGCGTATTCGACGAAGACGTCGAAGTAGCGGTCGTCGTCGAAGATGCCGGTGTCGAGGAGCTCGAACTCCGGGCCGCGGCCGCCGCGCCGCTGGTTCTCCTCGACGAGGCGCTGGTACGGGTACTCCCGCTGCGGGTACTTGTAGAGCCATTTCATGTAGGAATGGCTCGGGGTGGAGTCGAGGTAGAAGTAGTACTCCTTGACGTCCTCTCCGTGGTTCCCTTCGGACGGCACCAGGCCGAAGAGGCGCTCCTTCAGGATGGGATCGCGCTCGTTCCAGAAGGCCAGGGCGAAGCAGAGGATCTGGTAGCGGTCGCAAATGGCGGCCAGGCCGTCCTCGCCCCAGCGGTAGGCGCGAGAGCGCGCGTGGTCATGGGGGAAGTAGGCCCAGGCGTTCCCGCTCTCGCTGTAGTCCTCGCGCACGGTGCCCCACGACCGCTCCGCCGCGTAGGGGCCCCAACGCCGCCAAGCGGTGAGCGCGCCGTGCTTGCCGGCCATGCGGTCCTGCTCGCGGTTGGACTTTGGATGATCCATCGCCGCCGGACTCTATCTCACTAAGTCAGGGGGGGCACTCACGCATCATCGCGGTGGGCGCTCGCACTGCGGCCACCAATGGGCTGATTGGCTGCGACCCCCCCTGAAACCCCCCTCGCGAGATCGCCGTCGCTGCGCGACGCCGCCTCGCTCTGCGGTCGGCTGGCCCAGCGCTCAGCTCCAGCGGAACAGTTTCAGGCCGGCGGCGAAGCTGAGCAGGGTCCACATCACGAGAACGGCCAGGGGCGCGGACAGTGCAGGCAGGCGCGCGCCTTCCAGGACCACCGCGCGCATGGCGTCGTTGAGGGCCGTGAGCGGGAGGAGGCGGATGAGGGGCTGCAAGACCTGCGGGAACCGGTCCGCGGAGAAGAAGATCCCGGAGAGCACGAACATGGGCATCATCACCACGTTCATGAGACCGGTGACCGTCTCCATCCGCCGTGCGCGCGATCCGACCAGGAGCCCCAGCCCGCCGAAGCAAAGCGCGCCCAGGGCGCCGACGGCGAAGACGGATGCGAGGCCGCCGCGCACGGGCACGCCGAACGCGAGATGTCCGAACCCCAGCATGAACGAGACCTCGATGACCATCGAGACCAGGCGCATGGTCAGGTGGGCGGCGAGGAAGTCCGGCCGCCGCATGGGGGCGGCGACGAGGCGCTTCAGGAGCCGCTTGATCCGCATGTCGACGAGATTGAAGCCGACGCCCCACATCCCGCCGCTCATGAGGTTCATCCCCACGATGCCGGGGATCAGGAAGTCGATGTAACGCCCGCCGGGCTCGCGCACCTCGGCCACGGTGTTCGCGAGGGGATCGCGGCGCCCGGCCGCGCGCTGCAGCGCGTCGTCGGCACGGGCGCGCGCGATCGCGGACTCGGATCGAGAAGGGTCCAGACGGTACTCCAGGGAGCCGTCCGCGCGCGGGGCGACGACGAGGGCGACCTTGCCCAGGGCGAGGGCGCGCACCGCCGCCTCTTCCGCCATCACCTCCGCCCGCAGGAGGGGCGCCGCGCGCAGGACGGCCGCCGTCGGCTCGGCACGGGCCCCGGCGATCACGGCGAGGGGCAGCGTTTCCGCGGGCCGGTTGCGAAAGGCGATGCTCAGACCCACCGACAGCATGATCGGGAAGACGAACCCCCAGAACAGGACCTCGGGCTCGCGGTAGGACTCGCGAAAGCGGGCGAGGCAGAGGGCGCGGAACGCGTCGAGACGCGTGTACTCGCGCCCGTCGGTCGAATCCGCGGGGCCGCGCGCGCGCGAGGTCTCACTCATCGCGCAGGTGGCGTCCGGTGAGGGAGACGAACACGTCCTCGAGGCTCGCGTGCCGGGTGCTGAGGCCGGAGAGGGCCCAACCTCCCGCCCTGAGCCGCTCCAGCACGGCGGGAACGGCCACATGGGGCTCGGTGACGGTGAGGACGACGCGGCCGGCTTCCGCGTGCGCCGCGCGCACACCGGGCAGTCCCTCCATGGCGGACGCGGTCATGGGCCCGGCTCCGTCTTCGCGGACCGCGATCTCGACCACGTGCTCGCCGCCGAGGGACGTCATGAGATGCATCGGCGATCCCTCCGCGATGACGCGGCCGTGGTCCACGATGGCGACACGGTCACAGAGTCGCTCCGCCTCGTCCATGTAGTGCGTGGTGAGCAGCACCGTCCGGCCGCCCGCCTTGAAGGCATTCACGATGTCCCACACCTGCCGCCGCGACTGGGGGTCGAGCCCCGTCGTGGGCTCGTCCAGGAGGATCAGCTCCGGATCGCCCACCAGGGCGCAGGCGACGGCGAGGCGCTGCTTCTGGCCGCCGGAGAGCGTGCCCACGCGGGCCCTGGCCTTCTCCGTGAGCTCGACCTCGCGGATCACCGCCTCCGCGGCGCGGCCCCGGCGGTAGAAGCTGCGGAAGAGCTGCACGGTCTCGTCCACCAGCAGCTTCTCGGAGAGGACGGTCTGTTGGAGACAGACGCCCATGCGCTCGCGTATGGCCTGGTCGTCGCGCCCCCAGCGCCGGCCCAGGACGACGACCTCGCCGCCGGTCGGCGCGAGCAGCCCCTCCAGGATCTCGATCGTGGTCGTCTTGCCCGCGCCGTTCGGACCGAGCAGGCCGAAGCACTCGCCGGGAGCGACCTCGAAGGACAGGCCGCGCACGGCCTCGACGCTGCCGTACGTCTTGTGCAGATCCCGCACGACGACGGACGGCGCGTTCCCTTCGCTCATCGGTCGATTCCGATCTTACCTTCCTCGCCCGCGCCGGGCGGCGTCACACCTACAATGCGCGCATGTTCTCGGCGCGGACGGCGTGGACGCGTGCGCCCAACCGCCTGAGCACCGTCGTCGAGGCGCGGCGGCGCTCCGGTGCCCCTCTCATCGACCTGACCGAGACCAACCCCACGCGAGCGGGCCTGCGCGCGCCCGCGGACATCCTGGCCGCGCTGGCCGATCCCGCCGCCCTCGCCTACGACCCGGCACCGCTGGGACGGCGGGACGCGCGCGAAGCGATCGCCGCCGATGGTCGCCGCCGAGGCGCGGAGATCGACCCCGACCGCCTCGTCCTCACCGCCAGCACGAGCGAGGCCTACGCCTTCGCGTTCAAGCTCCTCTGCGATCCCGGAGACACGGTCCTCGTTCCACGTCCCAGCTATCCCCTGTTCGAGTACCTCGCCGGGCTCGAGTCGGTGCACGTACGGCCCTACTCCCTGCACTACGACGGCACCTGGCACATCGACCTGGCCGAGCTCGCGGAGGCGCTCACCGACCGCGCGCGCGCGATCGTCGTCGTGACTCCGAACAACCCGACGGGATCGTTCGTGAAAGCGGTGGAAGCGGACACGCTGCGCGCTCTGGCCGCGAGCCACGGGGTGGCGCTCCTCTCCGACGAGGTCTTCGCGGACTTCCCGCTGCGCGAGAATCCGGGCCGCGCGCCCACGCTCTTCGCGGACGGGCCGGCCCTCACCCTCTGCCTCGGCGGCCTCTCGAAATCGTGCGGCCTGCCGCAGCTCAAGCTGGCCTGGATGGCGCTGGCCGGCCCCGCGACCGCGCGCGAGGAGGCGCGCGCGCGGCTGGAGGTGGTGGCCGACACGTACCTCTCCGTGTCCACGCCCGTGCAGCAGGCCGCCCCGGCCGTGCTGGCGCGGGTGGAGGAGCTGCAGGCGCCCATCCGCGACCGCATTCAAGCCAACATCGCGGTCCTGCGCGAGGTGGCCCGGGGCACGCCCGCCACCCTGCTCGACGTCGAGGGCGGGTGGTCCGCCGTCCTGCACGTCCCGGCCACGCAGGGCGAGGACGAGTGGGTGATCGCCCTGGCCGAAAGCGACGGGGTCCTGGTCCATCCGGGCTATTTCTTCGACTTCCCGCGCGAGGCCTATCTCGTCCTGAGCCTGCTGCCGCCGGCGTCCGCGTTCGCGGAAGGCGTGGCCAGGATCGTGGAGCGGGTCACCAAATCCGCCTAGCGCGGCGGCGCCGCCGTCGGATAGGCTTTGAGATGGAGGTGGCCATGGCGGTGAAGCGGATCTCGCCGGAGCAGGCGCGCGACCTGATGGACAAGGAGGGATACGTCTACCTGGACGTCCGCTCCGTGCCCGAGTTTGCCGCCGGCCATCCCACCGGGGCCTACAACGTCCCCCTCCTCGACATGGGCCCGGCCGGGATGACTCCCAACCCGGACTTCCTCGCCGTGGTCGAGAAGAGCTTCGCGCGGGATGCGCGTCTCGTCGTGGGGTGCAAGGCCGGCGGGCGCTCGGCCAAGGCGGCGGCGATGCTCGAGCAGGCCGGGTTCACGAACCTCGTGGACCAGCATAGCGGCTACGAGGGGACGCCCCTGCCGACCGGAGGCGTCGAGCCCGGCTGGCGGCCCAAGGGCCTGCCCACCAGCTCCCAGGCCGCGCCCGATCGGACCTACGATGGGCTGAAGAAGCGAGGCTGACATGGCGGCACACATCGTCACCGGCGGCACGGGCGCGCTCGGCCGCGAGGTGGTCCGCGCCCTCCTCGCGGGCGGGGCCTCCGTCGCGGTGCCCTATCGAGGCGAGGAGGGCTGGCGGGCCCTGCGCGACGAGATGGCGGCGGGCGCGCGTCTGTGGGGCGCCTCCGTCGACCTCGCCGACGTGGCCGCCACCGCGCGGTTCGTCGAGGAGGCGGCGGGCCGGCTGAGCGACATCTCCGGCGTGGCCGCCATCGCCGGCGCGTATGCGGGCGCCGGTCCCCTGCCGGACGCGCCCGCCGAAGAGTGGCCGCGCATGATGCACGCGAACCTGGACAGCGCCTACTCGATCTGCCGTGCCGCGCTCTCCCACCTGCGAAGGTCGCACGGCGCCATCGTCACCGTGGGATCGAAGGTGGTGGAGGGGGGAGGGGCGGGCGCCGCCGCCTACACCGTCTCCAAGGCCGGAGTGGTGGCGCTCACGCGCGTGCTCGCCCTCGAGAACAAGGATCACGGCGTACGCGTCAACTGCGTGATGCCCGGCGTCATCGACACGCCCAAGAACCGGACGGGCATGCCCGGGGCCGATCGCTCCGGATGGACCCCGCCCGCCGCCATCGCGCGCGTCATCGTCTTCCTTCTCTCGCCGGAGTCCGCTCCCGTCTCCGGCGGCGTCGTGCCTGTCGATGCGCACGCCTGAGCGGGCGGCGGCCGTCGTCGCCGGCGCCCTCGCCCTCGGCACGCTCGTCGCGGCCGCGGTCGCGCCGCCGGCCCGCGTGCCCAACGGTTTCGCCATCGTCGGCGCCACGGTGCTCGACGGCACGGGCGGGCCTGCGCGGCCGGACTCGGTGATCGTCGTGGAAGGCGAGCGCATCAAGGCGGTCGGATCGCGGGCGGAGGTGCCGCTGGCGAAAGGCCTGCGCATCGTCGACGGACGCGGCCGCTGGGTGATGCCCGGCCTCGTCGACGCGCACGTGCACTTCTTCCAGTCCGGGGGCGCCTACACGCGCCCCGACGTGATCGACCTCCGCGGGCATCGCTCGTACGAGGAGGAGATCGCCGAAGTCAAGCGCCGGCTCGACGCGACCTTCGCGCGCTACCTCCTCTGCGGCGTGACGTCCGTCGTGGACGCGGGGGGTCCGATGTGGAACTTCGAGGTGCGGGACCGGGCCGCGCGCACCGCGCTCGCCCCGCGCGTCGCGGTGGCGGGCCCGCTGGTGTCGACGGTGGCCCGGCCCCAGCTCGACCTCGGCGATCCCCCGATCGTGAAGGTCGACTCCCCCGCGGACGCCCGCGCGCTCGTGGCCCGCGAGGCCGCACGGAAGCCCGACTTCATCAAGATCTGGTTCATCCAGCGTCCGGGGGACGATCCCGCGGCGGGCCGCGCCCTGCTCGACGCGGTCGTGGACGAAGCGCGCCGCGGCGGCCTCCGCGTCGCCGTCCACGCCACCGAGCTCGCGGGAGCGCGCATGGCCGTGGACGCCGGCGCCGCCATCCTCGTCCACTCCGTCTTCGACCAGCCGGTGGACGACGCGTTCGTGGCCGCCGTCCGCGACAAGGGCGTGCTCTACGTCCCGACGCTGTTCGTGGTGAAGGGCTACGACCTCGTCCTTTCCGGGAAGTTCGTGCCGACGGCGGCCGAGACGCGCCTCGGCGATGCCGACGCCCTGCGCAGCTTCGAGGACATCAGGACCTTCGCGGAATTCAAGGGCACGGGACGGTCCACCGCGGACGCGATGCTCAAGACGGGCTCCGAGAATCTGCGCCGGCTCGCCGACGCCGGCGCCCTCATCGCGGCGGGGACGGACGCGGGGAACATCGGGACCCTCCACGGCCCCTCGATCTATCGCGAGCTCCGGCTGATGGCGGAGGCGGGGATGAGTCCGTCCCAGGTCCTCAGCGCGGCCACGCGGGGCGGCGCGCGGGTGATGGGCCGCGAAGCCGACCTCGGGACGCTGGCCGCGGGCAAGCTCGCGGACCTGCTGATCCTCGATGGCGATCCGGCCGCCGACCTCTCCGTGCTCGAGAGCCCGCGCGAAGTCATCAAGGCGGGCCGCATCCTCTCGCGCGAGGAGCTGCGGTCCGCGGCCGGCCTGCGCGCGTACTGAGTTGACTTCCCCGCCGCCCGGCGGATAGCTTCCGACGCCATGAACGCTCCCTCACGGCGTCTCCTCCTGTCCTTCCTCGTCCTCTGGCCGGCCGCTTCCGTCATGGCGGCGGCGCCCCCGCGCGTCGCGAAGACACCGGAAAAGCCGGCGCCGGCGCCCAGCGCCTCCGCGGATGCGCTGGCCGGTCTCGCCTTCCGGAGCATCGGGCCGGGCATCATGGGCGGCCGCATCGACGACTTCGCGGTCGTCGAGGGCCGGCCCTCCACCTTCTACGTGGCCGCCGCCGCGGGGGGGCTCTGGAAGACGGTGAACAACGGCATCACGCTCGAGCCCGTCTTCGACGACCAGGAGGTCTCGTCGATCGGAGACGTGGCGGTGGCGCCCTCCGATCCCTCGATCGTCTACGTCGGTACCGGTGAGCCGAACAATCGGCAATCGTCGTCGTGGGGCAACGGCCTCTACAAGTCCCTGGACGCCGGGAAGACCTGGATCCCCCTCGGCCTCGCGGAGACCCACCACATCGGACGCGTGGTCGTGCACCCGACCAACCCGGACGTGGTGTACGTCGCCGCCCTCGGCCATCTCTGGGGACCGAACAAGGAGCGCGGGCTCTTCCGGACGACGGACGGCGGCAAGACGTGGGTCAACACGAAGTTCATCGACGAGGACACCGGCTTCGTGGACGTGGCCATGGACCCGGAAAGCCCGCAGACCCTGTACGCCGCGTCCTATCAGCGGCGCCGCACGCCCTTCGGCTACAACGGGGGCGGCCCGGGGAGCGCGCTCTGGAAGACGACCAACGGCGGCGAGACCTGGACGAAGCTCACGGACGGGCTTCCGACCGAAGGCGACATCGGCCGCATCGGCATCGACGTCTATCGCCGCGATCCGCGCATCGTGTACGCGCTCGTCGAGCACGCCAAGGAGGGCGGGATCTACCGGTCCGAGGACAAGGGCGCCACCTGGAAGAAGATGTCCGACACCAACCCGCGGCCTTCGTACTACAGCCAGGTCCGCGTGGATCCGAGCAACGACCAGCGCGTATGGGTCCTGGGCGCGCCCCTGTTCCTCACCGAGGACGGCGGTCGCACCTTCCGCCAGGACGTCGGACAGAAGATCCACGGGGACTACCACGCGCTCTGGATCGATCCCGCCGATCCCAGCCACCTCCTGGCGGGAACGGACGGCGGCGTGCACATCACCTACGACCGCGCGCGGACCTGGGAGTACGTCAACACCGTGCCCCTCGCCCAGCTCTACGAGATCTCGTTCGACATGCAGAGGCCGTACCACGTGTGCGGCGGCCTGCAGGACAACGGGAGTTGGTGCGGGCCGAGCCGCACCCTCTACCAGCAGGGCATCTCGAACGAGGACTGGTCCCGGGTGGGCGGCGGCGACGGGTTCTACAACGTGATCGACCCCGCCGACCCCGACGTCGTCTACACCGAGAGCCAGGACGGGAGCGTGTCGCGCTTCGACGGCCGCACCAACGAGCGGCGCAGCATCCGGCCCGAGGCGCCGGAGGGCGAACGGTACCGGTTCAACTGGAACTCTCCGATCGTGGTCTCCCGCTTCGACTCGGACACCGTGTACTACGGCGGCAATCGCTTCTTCGCCTCCCGAGACCGCGGCGAGAGCTGGGCCGTCGTCAGCCCGGACCTCACCAGCAATGCCGATCGCGACAAGATGACGATCTTCGGCAAGGCGGCCAAGGACATGCTGTCCCGCAACGACGGCGTGGTGCACTTCGGCACCATCACGACCATGGCGGAGTCGCCCGTCAAGGCCGGCGTCGTCTGGATCGGGACCGACGACGGCAACGTCCAGGTCTCGCGCGACGGCGGGGCGACGTGGGCGCGGGCGAAGCTGCCCGCGGGCGTGCCCGCCGGCACCTACGTGAGCCGCGTGGAGCCGAGCCGGTCCGCCGAGGGCGCCGCCTACGTGGCCTTCGACGGCCACCGGGCCGACGACTACGCACCGTACCTCTTCCGCACCGACGACTTCGGCCAGACCTGGCGCGCGCTCGCGGGCAACCTGCCGAGGGGACAGGCGATCCACGTCGTGCGCGAGCACCCGCGGAACCCGAGCCTGCTCTTCGTGGGGACGGAGTTCGGCCTCTACGTGAGCTGGAACGCGGGAGGGAGCTGGACGCGCGTGCGGGGCAAGCTGCCGACGGTGCCGATCTTCGACGTCCAGATCCATCCGCGCGACAACGACCTCATCCTCGCGACGCACGGACGCGGCGTGTACATCCTCGACGACCTGGGCGCGCTGGCCCAGGCGGACCCGGCGACGCTCGACACCGACCTGCGCGTCTTCGACGTCGAGCCCGCGACGGCCTACCGGATCTATGCGCACAAGGGGAACACCGGGCACAAGTTCATGGCCGGACCCAATCCCCCGGACGGGGCGACGATCACGTACTTCCTGAAGGCCAAGGCCGGAGACAAGGAGGAGCTGAAGATCGCGATCACCGACGCGAGCGGTGCCGTCGTGCGCGAGATCAAGGGGCCCAAGGAGAAGGGTCTCAACCAGGCGAGCTGGGACCTGCGGCTGGAGCCGCCGACCGCTCCCCGGCCCGTGAGTGAGGGCGAATCGTTCTTCGGGCCGCCGCGCGGGCCCCTGGTGAGCCCGGGCACCTACACCGCGAAGGTCACCGTGGGCGGCGTCTCCGCGACCAGGCCGATCGTGGTCGAGGAAGACCCCCGCATCAAGGTCGGCACGTCCGAGCGCAAGGAATGGGAGCAGGCGGCGCGGCAGGGGGCCAAACTGTGGGGCCGCGCCGACGCCGCCAATCGGTCCGTGACCGCGTTGAAGAAACAGCTCGCGGACGTGCAGGATTCACAAAAGGCGGCGCCCGACGACGTCAAGGCCGCCCTGAAGACGATGGCCGACACCGTCGACGGCCTGGCCCGCCAGCTCAATCGACAGGAGCCGCTCGGGTTCGCGGGGGCCCCCCTGGCCGAGGAACCGGATCCGCTGCTGCCGCGCGCGCGCGGCCTCTACCTCGCGATCAGCGGGATCACGGCGGCTCCGACCGCCCAGCAGCGGGAGTCCCTCGCCCGCGTGGAGAAGCAGGTGGACGCGGCGGTGGCGGCCGTCAACACCGTGATCGAGAAGAGCGTGCCCGAGATGAACCGGATGCTCGGGGAGCGCGGCGTGGGACGGATCGACGGCGGCAAGCGGATCCCCTGACGAGAAGGCGGCTCAGCGCGGCGGCGCTCTCAAGACCTGCGTCAGGACCATCGCGATCAGCACGAGCAGCACGCACACGACGACCGCGACTCCCGTGCGCCACAGCGGCGGCGGCGGGCGCCGCGGGGACGAGCTCGCCGACGGCAGAGCCGCCACCAGCAAGCGGCGCTGGCACCGCGCG
>DASTLK010000033.1:0-4713 GCA_035715025.1 Vicinamibacteria bacterium | reverse complement strand
CCACCCCCCTCGCCATACCCGTCCTCGCCGGCACGTTCCGCCTGATCGAGGACACGGTCGTGAACTGCTCCCTCGACCTGACCGTGCTCCCCCTCGTTCCGCGCTCCGCGGCGCACCTCACGATCGACCTCGCGCTCCTCTGCGTCATGGCGGCGGGGGCCCTGGGCGTGGCCAGCGCGCTGACCCTCGGCGGCCCCGCGCCGCTTGCCCGCGGCCTCCGTATCGCCATGGTGCTGGTCCTGGCCGCGGCCGTCACCACCGGCGTGCGGTACTGGCCCGGGGAGCCTAGCGACGTCCCCCTTCCGGCCGTCTTCCTGCTGTTCGCCCTCACCGTGGGCGCCGTCCTGGAGGCGCGCGCGGCCCGTGAGCGGCTGAGCGCCTTGCGGCCCGGCGCATCCGCGGCCCTGGTCCTGATGGCGGTGGCCGTGCTGGCCGCGCTCCTCTATCCCACCCTCGTCCACGACACCCAGCAGACGCTGCGCCTGCAGATCGAGCGTGACTACGCGCCGCTCGTCCTGCGCCAGCCGGAGGGGCGGCAATACGTCCTGGAGGGAACGGAGCGCGCCATCGACTCCATGAACGTGCTCGAGGAAGAGCCCCCCGGCATCTACCCTCCCGGCATCGCGGAGCTCGCCTTCGCCGTCTGGTCCGCCACCGAGCTCTCCGCCTACGGCTTCTCGTCCGCCATCGAGATCCAGGACGCGAGCGGGACCGTGATCAGCCGTTTCGCCCTCAACCTGCCGTCCATCGCCTCCCGCGAGCGGCGGCTCCCCCGCGGCGCGGAGTGGATGGTCTCCCGCGAGCCGGTGAGCCTGGCCAGCACGGAGACGCTCGTGCTGCACGCGCAGCGGCTGCTGACGTATCACGGTGAAGCCCACGGCGCGATCCACGTCTACGTGGGTGAGGACTTCTGGAGCCTCCCCTTCGTGCAGGGGCGCGACCCCTATTCCGTGCTGTATCGCAATACCGCCCGCGGCGGGCTCCCGGACCGGCCGGTGACCCTCCTCGTGTACGACACGCACCGGGACGTGGCCTTCAGCTCGGCGGAGCGGCCGCCCGCCCTCGACGCCGGCCTGGCCACGAGGGCCGGGGAGGCGAGCCGCCACGGAGAAGGCGTCTGGACGACGCTCGAGGTGGACGGAGTGTCGCAGCACGCCTACGTGTTCGCGACCCCCGACCTCGTCTACGCGCTCACCTACCGGGCCCTCTCCGCCGGACGCTATGCGGCCGACCTCGTGGAAGCGGTCTCCGCGCTGCTCCTTCTCGGCGTCCTCGTCCTCGTGCTGGTGGTGCTGGCGCGCTCCGTGCTGCGCCGCCCTTCCCTGTCCCTGCCGTCCCTCTTCGCGGCGGTGGGCCGCCGGTTCGCGCTCCGCCTCTTCGTCGCCTTCACCCTCGTGGCCTTCGTCCCCGCGGCCGTGCTACAGGTCGTGGTCAGCGGCTTCGTCACCGCGCGCCTGCGCAAGGAGTCGGACGACCAGGCCCTGGAACGCGCGTCCGTGGCCAAGAAGGCGGTCGAGGACTACGCGTTCTTCCAACGCGAGGAAGCCACCGGCTCGGAGTCGGTCACGGACGCGGCTCTGGTGTGGCTCGCCTCGGTGGTGAAGAACGACCTCGACCTGTTCGAGCGCGGGCGCCTCGTCGCCTCGAGCAAGCGCGAGCTGTACGCGTCGGGCCTCCTCGCCCCCCGCGTGTCCGGCTCCGTCTACCGCGCCATCGTCCTCGAGGGGCAGCCCTCGACGCTGCAGACGGAGCGGATCGGCGACTTCTCCTACCTGGTCGCCTCCGTGCCCGTCCACGTGGGCGGGCCCGAGCACGGCGTGCTCTCCATGCCGCTGGCCCTGAGACAGCGCGAGGTCGAGGCCACCGTCGACGACCTCGATCGCACGATCCGCCTGGCCTCCGTGCTCTTCCTCGGTCTGGCCGCGGGCATCGCCCTCACCATGGCCCGCCGCATCTCCGGGCCCATCCAGGAGCTCACGCGGGCCACGCGCCGCATCGCGCAGGGGGACCTCGAGGCCCGGGTGGAGGCCACCAGCCAGGACGAGCTGCGCCGGCTCGTCGACGCCTTCAACCAGATGGCGCGCGACCTGCACGCCCAGCGCCGCGACCTGGAGCGGAGCAACCGGCTGGCCGCCTGGGCGGACATGGCCCGGCAGGTCGCGCACGAGGTGAAGAACCCGCTCACCCCGATCCAGCTCTCCGCCGAGCACCTGCGCCGCGTGTTTGCGGACCGCAGCGAGGATTTCGCGCACACGCTCGAGACCTGCACCGACACCATCCTCAAGCAGGTGCGCACCCTGCGCGGGATCGTGACCGAGTTCTCGGCCTTCGCGCGGCCACCCGCGGACGAGCGGTCCGCGCAGGACCCGCGCACGATGCTGGAGGAGGCCGTGCGGCCCTACCAGGCCGGCCTGCCCCCGCGCGTGGAGCTGACCCTGGATCTCGACGGCGCCGCGCCCGCCGTGCGCGCGGATCGCCGCCTCCTGGAGCGCGCGATCGTGAACCTGCTGGAGAACGCCCTGCAGGCGGTCGGCGAGGCCGGGGCCATCCGC
This sequence comes from Vicinamibacteria bacterium, assembly GCA_035715025.1. Classification (GTDB taxonomy): domain Bacteria; phylum Acidobacteriota; class Vicinamibacteria; order Fen-336; family Fen-336; genus AA29. Next base: position 2,161 of record DASTLK010000033.1, on the reverse strand, counting down.
GTCAGCCTGCGGACGCGAGACGAAGGGCGTCGTGTGGAGATCGAGGTCCGCGACTCCGGCCCCGGGGTGGCCCCGGAAGTCCGCGACCGCATCTTCGAGCCGTTCTTCTCGACGAAGACCAGCGGTAGCGGCCTCGGACTCGCCCTGGTGAAGAAGATCGCGGAGGACCACGGCGGCGGCGTCAGCCTCGAGAGCACGCCGGGCGAGCCGACGCGGGCCCTCCTATGGCTGCCCGCCGCCGAGACGCCTACTGCGTCTGGTAGAGGTACTCGGGAATCGGGTGAGGGCGGCGCGTATTGAAGATCTTGTCCCATTCCGCGCCGTACTCGGATCGGGAGAACGCGCTCGGGTGCTGGCCATTGCGCTTTCCGGCCTTGTGGTCGTCGCGGAGTTTCGGCCGCACGATCGGGGAATCAATGGGCTTGGGCAGGCTATTCTTCCCCTTGAAGATCCCGCTGAAGATCCCGGACTCGGCCGAAGCCGAGCCGAGGAGGAGGAGTGCGATCCCGGCCACAACCAGCTTCATTTGTTCCCCTTTTACAGAGAGATGAGGGGCCCCGGTAAAAGCGTTACTTGAACAATCCTACACCCGGCGCCGGAAAACGTCCAGCACCAGATCGAGGGCCTGCGGCGGCAGGTCGTAGCGGCTGATCTCGTCCGGAGCCACGAGCGCGACTTCGTCGGCGTCGGACCCCGCCTGCAGCTCGCCGGACACGTAGTCGCAGGCGTAGTCGATGATGACGTAGTGGTATTCGACCTCGGCGCCCTCCCGTTGAATGCGGTCGAAGACGAGCACGATCTCGCGCGGACGCACGACGAGGCCCGTCTCCTCCCGCATCTCGCGCACGAGCGCTTCCTGTAGCGTTTCCCCCAGCTCGACGGTGCCGCCGGGGATGACCCAGCGGCCGCGGAGCGGCTCCTTTCCCCGGCGAATCAGCACGACGCGTCCGTCGATCAGGACCACGCCGCCAACACCCACGGAGGGCCGGTCCGGACGCGTCCGCGAAGCGGCGGAACCGTTCAGGGCACCTCGCTGGCGGCGACGACGGGGGGCGGGCCGGGGCGGCGTCGGAACACGAGTCCCCACAGATAGGCGAGCGGTCCGGAGAGCCAGAACAGCGTGGCCAGGGCGAGCAGGCACCACTCCGGGTGCATGTTGAACACGATCAGCAGGAGCGCGATGCCCACGACGTTGACGTAGCTGCGCCGGCTCCGAAGGTCCACCTTCTTGAAGGACGTGTAGCGGAACGTGCTCACCATGAGAAAGGAGAGGACGATGAGGAGCGAGAGCCAGACGACGGCATGGGTCCTCTCGTCCACGGGCTGGGGCGAGACGTTGACCAGGGCGGCGACGGGAGCGGCCGCCGCCGGGATCGGCAGGCCGACGAAGTACCGTCCGTCCACGGAGCTCTTCTGGACGTTGAACCGGGCCAGGCGAAGCGCGCCGCACACCATGAACAGGAACGCCACCAGCCACCCCACGCGCGGCAGGGTGGCGAAGCCCCAGGAATAGGCCAGGAGGGCCGGAGCGACGCCGAACGAGACCACGTCCGCCAGGCTGTCCAGCTCCGCCCCGAACTCGCTCGTCGTGCCGGTCATGCGCGCGATGCGGCCGTCCAGGACGTCGAGCAGGATCGCCCAGAAGATGAGAGGCGCGGCCTCGGCGTACTGCTGGTGGAACGTGCGCACGATGGCCCAGAATCCGAGGAACAGGTTGCCCGTCGTGAACAGGCTGGGCAGGATGGCGACCCCGCGGGAGAAGCGGCGCCGTGGCATGGCCGGCCGCTCCGGCCGCTGGCCTTCCCCGCTCGTGGCCTCAGTATTCATTCCGATGTCCGCGCGTGCATATTAAATGAAAAAGCGGAGGGCTCGCAGGCCCTCCGCGTCCAGTGGTACACCCGGAAGGGGGCCCTAGTGGTCCTCCCTCATCCGGCGCGCGATCGCTTCCATCCGGTCCTTCAACTGGAGCTTCTTCTTCTTCAGGGTGGTCTCCTCGACCTGCTCCTCGTCGCTCAACACGGCCTTGTCGGTGAAATGGCTCAAGCGGGCTTCGTACTCGTGATGCTGCTCGTGAAGCCGCTTGTACTCCTCGTTCTCGAGGAGACGCTCCGTGGAACCGGCGTTTTGGGACATCGGCACCTCCGAATCATGAAGGTAGACC
>DASTLK010000032.1:0-3643 GCA_035715025.1 Vicinamibacteria bacterium | reverse complement strand
ATGCGCGACCCGTCGCGCATCTCGCCCGACCTCCGGCAGAAGGCGCGCGCGGCACGGGCCCGGCCTCTCGATCCGCTGAACCTCTACAACCTTTCCTGGAAGGCGGACGGCCCCGTGCCCTACACGGTGCTGCCCGAGGTGCTCACCGGCGTCTGGGCACCGATCGTGGTCCTCTCCGCGCGCCATTTCCCGACCGGCTCGCACAAGGTCGGCCCCGCCTACTCGATCCTGGCCGAGAAGCAGGTGGAGGGTCAGTGCGCGCCCGGCGAGCACACCCTCGTGTTCCCCTCCACCGGCAACTTCGGCATCGGAGGGGCGTGGGTGGGGCCGCGCATGGGCTACCGCTCGCTGGTGGTGCTCCCGGAGGACATGAGCGCCGAGCGCTTCGCCAAGATCCGGGACTACGGGGGCGAGGTCATGGCCACGCCCGGCTCCGAGTCGAACGTCAAGGAGATCTACGACAAGGTCGGCGAGCTGCGCAGGACCTCCGGCAATCGCGTCCTGAACCAGTTCGAGGAGTTCGGGAACTACCGGTTCCATTTCCACTGCACGGCCACCGCCGCCCTCGAGGTCGTGCGGGACCTGGGCCTCGGCTTCGGCGCCTTCGTCTCCGCGATGGGCTCCGCGGGCACGATCGCGGCCGGCGAGGCCATCAAGCGCGACCATCCCGGCTGCGCCGTCGTGGCCGTGGAGCCCGTGCAATGCCCGACCCTCTACAACGTCGGGTTCGGCGCCCACCGCATCGAAGGTATCGGAGACAAGCACGTCACCTGGATCCACAACGTCTGGGCGACGGACCTGCTCGTGTGCGTCGACGACCAGGAGTGCCTCGAGGGGCTGCAGCTCCTGCACCAGGGCTCGGAGGTGCTGGCCGGGGAGGGCGTGGATGCCCAGGTGGCGGCGAGCTGGACGGACATGTTCGGCATCAGCGGCGTGTGCAACGTGCTCGGCGCGATCAAGGCCGCGAGGTTCTACGGCCTCGGCCCGAAGGACGCGGTGGTCACCGTCGCCACGGACGGCTTCGACCGCTATCCGTCGGTGCTCCAGAAGCTGAGCCGGGAGCAGGGCCCGATGAACCGCGACGAGGCGCGGCGCCGCGTCTCGATCTTCCGCGGGCAGAAGCCGGACTGGATCCTGGAAGGCACGCGCGAGGTGCGCCGGCGCTGGCACAACCAGAAGTACTTCACCTGGGTGGAGCAGCAGGGCAAGACGGTGGACGACCTCCGCGCGCAGGAGGACCCCGCCTTCTGGATCTCGCACCAGGAGCGCGCGTCCGTGATCGACCGCCGCATCGTCGAGCGTCGCGCGTAGCAGCGTCCGCTATTACCCCGCGCCGCTACCAAACTTTTCTCTTGCTTCCGGCTCCCGCACGTGGACTAAGATCCGCGCCGCCATGAGCGATGGAATCATCCCGAAGCCACCACCCTCGAGTCCGCTGGGCGTCGTCTGCTGGCGTGGCCGTGACGGCGTGCACTCGACGTCGTGTCCGCTGCCGCGCGAGACCGCCGAAGCGCTGGCGCGCGCCTACGCGATCTTCTTCACCCGGGAGAGCTACTGGGTCGAGCCGGTGCCCTGGCTGGACGCGCGGTCGAAGACGGTCTGACCGCCCTTCATGACGAAGCGGACGCGTTCGAGCTCCGTGATGTCCTGAAGCGGATCGCCGGCCACGGCGATCACGTCCGCGAAGCGGCCGGCCTCCACCGTGCCCAGCTCCGCCTCGCGGCCGAGCAGCTCCGCGCCCACGCGAGTGGCGGACTCGATGGCCTGCAGCGGCGTCATCCCGTAGCGCACCATGTAAGTGAACTCGCGTGCCTGCGGCTCCGTCCAGGCGTAGCCGCCGGCATCGGTGCCGTAGGCGATCTTCACGCCCTTGCGCAGGGCCTTGGCGAAGGCCTGCTTCTCGAGATCGACCATCGTCACCCAGATGGGCGCGCCCGCCTTGGCGCGGCCCTCGGCCACGTAGGCGCCCACGAAGATGGTCGGACACCAGAACACGCCGCGCCGGACCATCAGGTCGATCGTCTCGTCGTCGAGGCCGTCGCCGTGCTCGATGGTGTCGACGCCCGCGTTGAGCGCGGACAGGATCCCTTCGCGGCCCATCGCGTGGGCGGCGACCTTGCGCCCGAGGCGGTGCGCTTCCGCGACGATGGCCTGCGCCTCCTCGTCGGTGAAGTTCACCCACGAGTGCAGGGCGCCGTCCTTGAGGAAGTAGCGTCGGTCCGAATAGTACTTGATCCAGTCCGCGCCGAACTTGACCTGCTCGCGCACGGCGTGGCGGACGCCGTCCACTCCGTCCGCGATCTGCACGCCCTCCGGAACGCGGAGCTCCCAGGAGAAACCGAGGAGCGGGTAGGTGCCGGTGGGGGCCAGGGCGCGCGTGGCCACGAACAGGCGGGGGCCGGGGATGACGCCGCGGTTGATCGCGTTCCTCACGTCCACGTCCGCGTACATCGCGCCCTCCGTCTCCAGGTCGCGCATCGTGGTGAAGCCGTGCTCGAGGGCAGTGCGCGCGGCCATGGTGGCGCGGATGGTGCGATAGGGGATCGACTCCTTCAGGAGCTGGTCCTCGTACTCCGCGTTCGTGATGTCGCCTTGCAGCAGGATGTGGGTGTGGTTGTCGATGAGACCGGGCAGGCACGTCGAGCGGCCGAGGTCGATGACCGTCGCCCCCGCCGGAGTCCCGAGGCCGCGGCCGACCTGGCGGATGCGATCGCCCTCGACCAGGACCGTCACGTCCTCCGCGGCAGCGTGCCGGCCATCGAGGAGGCGCCCGCAGCGCAGTGCGACCACGCGCGCCGCGTCCGCGGGCGCCGCGGGCCGGGGGGAGAGCGCGAGCAGACCGGATGCGACGAGAGCGGCCATCGTGCGCCGGGATGTCATGGAGCCTCCGGATCGAAGTGTGGAGCGGAGCAGTATCCACGGCCGGTCCGCGCGTGGCAAGGCGCCCGGCTGCCGTAACATGGGCGGGACCGGCATGACCTCATCGATGGTGTCGGGCCTCGTATGCATGCGCTGTGGGCGGCGGTGGCGCCGCGGGCTGGACGGCCCCTGCCCGCGCTGCGGTCCGGAAGGCGTGCTCGACGTCGAGTTCGACCTCAAACAGGTACGTCGAACGCTCACGCGCCGCGCGCTCGCGTCGCGCCCGCAGGACATGTGGCGCTATCGCGAGCTGCTGCCCGTCCCGGAGCACGCACGACGGCCCCCGGCGCCGGCGGGCTGGACGCCCATCACGCTCGCCTCGCGTCTGGCCGACTGGGCCGGTCTGCACACGCTGCTCGTCAAGGACGAGGGCCGCAACCCGACCGCCTCCTTCAAGGACCGCGCGAGCGCGGTCGGGGTCGCGCGGGCCGTGGCCCGCCGCGCACGCGTCGTCGCCTGCGCGTCCACCGGCAACGCGGCGTCGTCGCTGGCGGGGGCGGCGGCCGGCCTCGGGCTGCGGGCGGTGATCTTCGTGCCCGAGTTCGCGCCGGAGCCCAAGGTGGCGCAGCTCCTCGTCTTCGGCGCGCGCGTCATCCGCGTGCGCGGCACCTACGACGAGACCTGGGAGCTGTGCCAGCGCGCGTGCGAGCGCTACGGCTGGTACAACCGCAACGCGGCCGTGAACCCGTCCCTGGTCGAGGGCAAGAAGACGTGCGGCCTCGAG
>DASTLK010000031.1:0-1608 GCA_035715025.1 Vicinamibacteria bacterium | reverse complement strand
GGTGGGACCCCAACGACCTGCGCCGGGCGCGCGAGAACATCCACTATCACTACGACCTCGGCAACGAGTTCTATCGCCTCTGGCTGGACGACCAGCTCGTGTACACCTGCGCGTACTTCCCTACCCCGGAGACGGCGCTGGCGGAGGCGCAGACCGCCAAGTTCGAGCACGTCTGCCGCAAGCTGCGCCTGCGCCCGGGCGACACCGTCGTGGAAGCAGGATGCGGATGGGGCGCGCTCGCGCTGCACATGGCCCGTCATCACGGCGTCACCGTGCGGGCCTGCAACATCTCCCGGGAGCAGGTCCGGTTCGCCCGCGAGCGCGCGCGGGCGGAGGGGCTCGACGGCCGCGTGGAGTTCGTGGAGGACGACTACCGCAACGTGCGCGGCCGTTTCGACGTGTTCGTCTCCGTGGGCATGCTGGAGCACGTCGGACGCGAGAACTACGCCGCCTTCGCCCAGGTCATCGACCGCTGCCTGGCCGCGAACGGACGCGGGCTGCTGCACTTCATCGGCCGCGACCGGCCGCGCGCCCTCAATGCCTGGATTCGCAAACGCATCTTCCCCGGGGCCTACCCGCCCACCCTGGGCGAGGTGACGCGCGAAGTGCTGGAGCCGGCTTCCCTCTCCGTCGTCGACGTGGAGAACCTGCGTCTCCACTACGCGCTGACCTTGCGCCACTGGCGCGAGCGCTTCGAGGAGGCGTCCGGCTCCGTGGCCGAGATGTTCGACGAGTCCTTCGTCCGCGCCTGGCGGCTCTACCTGGCCGGATCCGAGGTCGGGTTCACCACCGGGTACCTCCAGCTCTTCCAGCTCACTTTCGCCCGCCCCGCCGCCGAGGTGGCCTGGACGCGCGCGGAGCTGTACCGCTAGCGTGCGCACGGCCGAGGCCATCGTGGTCGGCGGCGGGCCCGCCGGGTCCACGTTCGCGGGCGTGCTTGCCGCCGCCGGCCTGGACGTGATCGTGCTGGACCAGGCGGAGTTTCCGCGCCACAAGGTGTGCGCGGGCTGGATCACGCCCGGCGTCGTCGATGCGCTTTCCCTCGACCTCCAGGACTACGGCCGCGGACGCGTGCTGCAGCGCATCACGCGCTTCCGCACCGGCGTCATCGGTGGACCCGTCCTGGAGACCGAGTACGGCCGTACGGTCAGCTACGGGATCCTGCGCTGCGAGTTCGACGCCTACCTCCTCCGCCGGTCCGGCGCGGAGGTGCGCGAGGCCGCGCGCGTGGGAACGATCGAACGCGCGGGGCGCGATTGGATCGTCAACGGCGACACGCGCGGCCCTTTGCTGGTCGGCGCGGGCGGCCATTTCTGCCCGGTCGCGCGCCACCTGGGGGCGCGCCGGGAGCGCGATCCCGTCGTCGTGGCCCAGGAGATCGAGCTGCCGCTGACGGGCGACCAGGAACGGGAGACGGCCGTGCGTGGAGACACCCCGGAGCTGTACTTCTGCGCGGACCTGAAGGGCTACGGATGGGCGTTTCGCAAGGGGGACCGGCTCAACGTGGGACTTGGGCGGCTCGATCGCCAGGGCCTGACCGCGCACGTGGCCGCTTTCCGCGACTTCCTCGTGTGCGCGCGGCGCGTCCCCGCCGATCTGCCCACCCGC
>DASTLK010000030.1:0-7511 GCA_035715025.1 Vicinamibacteria bacterium | reverse complement strand
CGGCGGGCCATGGCCATGCCGTCCCCCGTCGCCACCGGGGGATTCGTCGTCTCCGCGAACACCATTCCCGCCCCCCCCGTGGCCAGCAGGGTGGCGCGCGCGATCACGGTCGTCTCCACCCCCGATTCGGAGAGGAACCGGCAGCCGACCACGGCACCGCCGGCGAGGACGAGATCGACCGAGCAGGCAAACGAGCGCACGGAGACGCGCGCCGTGCGCTGGGCCCGGTCGAGGAGCGCGCGCACCATCTCCCACCCGGTGGCGTCGCCCAGGGCGTGCAGGACGCGGTTGCGCGAATGGGCGCCTTCCCGCGTGAAATGGAACCGGCCCTCCTCGCGGTCGAAGCGCGCGCCCCAGGCCGCCAGCTCGCGGATCCGCTCCGGTCCCTCTTCCACGAGGATGCGCGCGGCCGGCCCCGACACGATGCCGGCCCCGGCCTTCAGGGTGTCGTCGAGGTGCAGCTCGGTCGTATCGTCGGACCCCATGGCCACCGCCACTCCACCCTGGGCATAGCCGGTGTTGCTCTCCGTGGGCTGGTCCTTCGTCACCACCAGGACGTCGCCGTGGCGGGCGAGCCCGAGGGCCGCGCGCAGGCCGGCGATGCCGGAGCCGAGCACGAGGAAGTCGACGCGAATGAGGTCATCTGACATGCCGGGTCACGTGAGATCAAAGAATCGATTCTATCAGCGCGCTTCCCACGATCACTCTTGCGCGCGCAGCCGATTCGGTGATACGGTGCGCTCGGCCTCGCGGTTCCCCACCTCCCTTCGCACTCCCCTCTCCCGGAAAGGCATGTCCCATGTGGCCCAGTCTCGGCCTGCGCCTGCTGCTGCTCGCGGCGGGCCCGGCCGGAGTGTCGGAGGAGAAGAAGCCGGTTCCGCTCTATACGAACGACGACCTCGAGCGCGTCTCGCCCCACCGCGACGAGACGGGAGTCAACTCGAAGGTCGTCGCCGCGGCCCCACCCGTCGCGTCCGATCGGGCGGCCGCGGACGGACGCGCGCGCTCGGAGGCGCAATGGCGGCGGCAGGCCGAGCAACTGCACGTCCGCCTGCAGCGCATGCGCGAGCGGATCGACGAGATGCGGGCGCGCCTCGCGGAGCGGGAGGCCCCGTCCCGGTCGCCGTCGCGGCGCGGGCACGCCTCGAACGAGGCCCAGCTGGACGCCTGGCGGCGGCAGATCGCGGCCCTGGAGGCGCGCGCGCGCGACGAGGAGGCGCGGTTCGAGGACCGCGCGCGGAGAGAGGGCGCATTGCCCGGCTGGCTCCGCTAGGAAGGGGTCGGGGAATGGTAGGCTGCGTCTCCCATGCGGGAGATCCGTGTCGCCGTCCCCGATCGCCCCTATGTCGTGCGCATCGAACGCGGAGCTTCCGCGTCGCTCGGCCGCCTCCTGGCCCCCCTGGGGCGGTCACGGCTGGCCGTCGTGTCGAGTCCCACGATCTGGGACAAGCACCGCGACCGCATCCGGCCCGGGCTGGCGGAGATGGCCTGGACGGAGGTCCTGATCGCGGACGGCGAGCGCCAGAAGAACGCGCGCACGCTCCAGCGCCTCTACGACGCCTTCGTGACCGCGCGCCTCGGCCGCGACGGCCTGGTCGTGGCCATCGGCGGCGGCGTGATCGGCGACGTCGCGGGCTTCGCGGCCGCGACCTACATGCGGGGCGTGGACTGGGTGGGCGTGCCGACGACGCTGCTCGCGATGGTCGACAGCTCGGTGGGCGGAAAGGTCGGCATCAACCACCCCGGCGCCAAGAACATGATCGGCGCCTTCCACCAGCCGCGGGCGGTGATCGTCGACCCCGCGTTCCTCGGGACCCTTCCCGCGCGCCAGCGCCAGACCGGGGCCTACGAGGTGCTGAAGTGCGGGATCATCGGAGACCGCGGGCTGTTCGATGCCCTTCGCCAGGCGCCCCCCTCGCTGGAAGGATGGGATGCGGAGAAGCTCGACGAGGCCATCGCCGCCGCCTGCCGCCTCAAGGCCAACGTGGTCGGCAAGGACGAGCGAGAAGGCGATCTGCGGCGCGTGCTGAACCTGGGACACACGCTGGGCCACGCGTTCGAGGCCGTCACGGAATACCGCCGGTTCACGCACGGCGAGGCGGTGGGCTGGGGTCTCATCGCCGCCGCCGCCCTGGCCCGGCGCCGCGGCCTTTTGTCCGCCCCTGATTTCGAAGAGATCGCATCCGCGGTGGATGGCCTGGGGCCGCGACCGCGCCTGGGTCTCGCGCCCGAGCGCGTCCTCGATGCCGTCGCGCGCGACAAGAAGGCCCGTGAGGGACGCGTCCCCTTCGTCCTGCCCACCGCGATCGGCGCCGTCACCATCGTCCCGGACGTGACGACGGGAGAGATCCTGGCCGTGCTGGACGAGCTCGCGCAGCGGCGGACCCCGGCACGCCGGCGCCGGTGAGCGCCGGTCAGGCCCGAAGCGTCGCGGACCGGGGCGGCGGCACGGCCCCGCCCATGAGCAGGATCAGGATCGCCTTCTGGACGTGGAGCCGGTTCTCCACCTGGTCGAAGACGATCGACTGCGGCCCGTCGATCACCTCCGCCGCCACTTCCTCGCCGCGATGGGCGGGGAGACAGTGCATGAAGATGGCGTCCGGCGCGGCCGCCGCCATCATCTCCGGGGTCACCATGTAGCCCTGGAAGGCCTGGCGCCGGGCGTCCGCTTCCGCCTCCTGGCCCATCGAGGTCCACACGTCCGTGTAGACGACGTCGGCGCCCTGCACCGCCTCCATGGGGTCGGCGGTCACCACCGGCGGGGCGGTCTTGACCTTCTGGGCCTCCCGCGCCGCGCTCTTCACGATGAGCTGGTTGGGCTCGTATCCGTTGGGCGCGGCGACCTTCATCTCCACTCCGAGCTTGACCGCGCCGCTCATGAGGCCCTGGCACATGTTGTTGCCGTCGCCGACGTAGGCGAGGGTGACTCCGTCGAGCCGGCCGCGGCGCTCGAAGATCGTGAAGAAGTCGGCCAGGGCCTGCACCGGGTGCAGGAGGTCGCTGAGCCCGTTGATGACCGGCACCGTCGCGTACCGGCTCATCTCGACGAGGTCCTCGTGCGAGTACACACGCGCCATGATGCCGTCCGCGTAGCGGGAGAGCACCTTGGCCGTGTCGGCCAGGGTCTCTCCGCGCCCGATCTGGATCTCGTTCGCGCCGAGGTGCAGGGCGTGGCCGCCGAGCTGGAACATCCCGACCTCGAACGACACCCGCGTCCGCGTGGACGGCTTCTGGAAGATCATGGCCAGCGACTTGCCGCGCAGGGCCTGGGCATAAGCGCCCGGGTCGGCCTTGACCCGCCGGGCGAGATCGAAGACCTCCTCGAGCTCCCCTCGCGTGTAATCCCGCAGCGAAACCAGGTGCTTCTGCTTCATGCCGTGAAGGGTGATGATACCCGACGTGCCGACGGCCTTGCGCATCCACGCCATCATCCTCGCCGCGGGCCGCGGCGCGCGCATGGGCGGACCGAAGGCGCTGCTCGCGCTGGAGGGCGAGACGTTCCTGGCCCGCGTGGCGGGCCGGCTACGCCGGCCCGGGGTGGAGCGCGTGACGGCGGTGATCGGACACGAGGCCGATCGCGTTCGGCGCGAGGCGGCGTCGCCGGCGGACGTCGCCATGATCATGAATCCCCACTACGCGGAAGGCATGCTGACCTCGATCCTGTGCGGTCTCGACGACGCCGAGGACGCGGGCGCCGACGCCGTGCTCGTCCACCCCGTCGATCATCCGCTCGTGGAAGCGGACACCGTGGACGCGGTGGTGGCCGCGCTCTCCCGAGGCGCCACCATCGCCGTGCCCAGTCACGGCGGACGACGCGGTCACCCGGCGGGATTTGCACGGAGGGCCTGGGCCGCCCTCCGCGCCGCCGCTCCGGACGAAGGCGCACGCGGCGTGCTGGCCCGCCATCCGGAATGGATCGAGCACGTTCCGGCGGGAGAGGAGTGTCTCCTCGGCGTCAACACCAGCGAGGACTACGAACGGATCAAACGGCGACGATAGCAACGGAAATTCGATCGACGCGGTGAGCGGATAAGAGGTCTGTCACCACGATTCGCTTGTCTCCCCCAGGCGGGATAGAATGGGCGGTTTCGTAGATCGAAGAGAGGATCACCAACGCGAATGCCGCTGCGCAACGTCGCGATCATCGCCCACGTCGACCACGGGAAGACCACTCTCGTGGACGCCCTCCTGCGCCAGAGCGGCGCCTTTCGCGCCAACCAGGAGGTCGTGGAGCGGGTCATGGATTCCAACGACCTCGAGCGCGAGCGCGGGATCACGATCCTGGCCAAGAACACTTCCGTGCACTTCGGCGCGACCAAGATCAACATCGTCGACACGCCGGGCCACAGCGACTTCGGGGGCGAGGTCGAGCGCGCGCTGAAGATGGTCGACGGCGTGCTCCTCCTCGTCGACGCCTCCGAAGGCCCGCTGCCCCAGACGCGTTACGTGCTGCGCAAGGCCCTGGAGGCCCGCCTTCCCACCGTGCTCGTCGTCAACAAGATCGACCGGTCGGACGCGCGCCCCCAGGAGGTGCTCAACGAGGTCTACGACCTGTTCATCGACCTCGACGCCACCGATGAGCAGCTCGAGTTCCCCGTCGTGTACACGAATGCGAAGGTGGGCACCGCGCGCATGACCCTGGAGGGCGAGGAGAAGGATCTCCGGCCCTTGTTCGAGGCCTTGATCGCGCACATCCCGCCCCCCAAGCCGGCGGGAGACGGCCCCCTGCAGCTCCTCATCGCGAACCTCGACTACAGCGACTACCTCGGCCGGCTGGCCATCGGACGCATCTTCTCCGGACGCGTGGCCGTCGGCGACCAGGTGGCGGTGGCCAAGAAGGACGGCGCGCTACAGACGACGAAGGTCACCAAGCTCTACGCCTTCGAGGGCCTCGAGCGCACGGCGGTGGAGAAGGCGGACTGCGGGGAGATCGTGGCCCTGGCCGGCTTCGAGGGCATCGGGATCGGGGAGACGGTCACGTCGGTCGAGAACCCGACGCCCCTGGACATCCTGCACATCGACGAGCCGACGCTGTCCATGATCTTCTCCGTCAACACCTCTCCTTTCGCGGGCAAGGACGGCCGCTGGGTCACCTCCCGGAACATCCGCGAGCGCCTGGACAAGGAGCTGCTCACCAACGTCTCCATCCGCGTGGAGCCCACCGACTCCGCGGACTCCTTCCGCGTGATGGGCCGCGGCGAGCTGCAGCTCGCCATCCTCATCGAGACCATGCGGCGCGAGGGGTTCGAGCTGTCGATCTCGAACCCGGAAGTGCTGACGCACCTGGAGGACGGAAAGCGCAAGGAGCCCCTGGAGCTGTTCGTGATCGACGTGCCCGAGGCCTACATGGGCGTGGTGCTCGAGAAGATGGCCATGCGCAAGGGCAAGATGGTGCGCATGGTGAACCACGGCTCCGGGCGCGTGCGCCTCGAGTTCCACGTGCCCACCCGCGGACTCATCGGGGTGCGGACGGAGCTCATGACGGACACGCGGGGCACGGCCGTGCTGAACAGCCTCCTCGACGGCTGGATCGACTGGCAGGGCGAGATCGCACGGCGGCCGACGGGCGTGCTCGTGGCCGACCGTACCGGCGACACGACCGCCTACACCCTGAACCACCTCGAGGAGCGTGGGGAGCTGTTCGTGGGACCGGGCACGTCCGTCTACGAGGGCATGATCGTGGGCGAGAACGCGCGCCCGGCGGACATGGACGTGAACGTGACCAAGGCCAAGAAGCTGACGAACATGCGCGCGTCCACCGCGGACGAGGCCGTGCGCCTCACCCCCCACCGCGTCTTGAACCTCGAGCAGGCCCTGGAGTTCATCAATACGGACGAGCTGGTGGAGGTGACGCCCGTCGCCATCCGCATCCGCAAGCGCGTCCTGGCCGCGAACCAGAGGCCGAAGCGCAAGGCCGAGGACGCCCAGCCCGCCTAGGGCCGCCGCCACCAAGGCGCGCATACTCCTCCCCGGCTCCAGAACTCGAGGAGGAATCGGTGAAGGCAAGGCGCAGTCTGCGCGGTCTGCTGGCCGCGGCCAGCGTGATGTGTCCCGGGATGGCCTCGGCCGGGGAGCCGGCGCCCCACCCGAGCCCTCCGCCTCTTCGCGCCTTCTACGACTATCCGTTCGGGCCGGCCACGACGAGCGAGCGTGTGCTCACGGTCGAGGAGGCGATGGCGGCCGCCCTCGCCCAGCCCTCGTCCTATCGGCAGGCCCGGATCGAGGAGCAGATCGCGGACGAGGATCTCCGCCAGGCGCGGGCCGCGCTGCTTCCCCAGCTGGCCACGCCCTTGACCTATTTCGGCACCTCGCCCTATTCGCAGGCGAGCGGACGAGTGCCCAGCTTCGCGCCCTCCATCGGAGTCAACGAGATGAGCGCTCTGGTGACCGCGAGCGGCGCCCTCGACCTCTCCGGCAGCCTGCGCGCGCGGCGAGGTCACGCGCGCGAGTTGCGGGCGGCCGCGCGCGCGGGCGCGGAGAGCGCGCGGCGCGAGCTGGCCCTCGCCACCGTCGACGCCTACTACGGTCTGGCCCTGGCGCGACAGAAGCGCCGGTTGGCCGACGAAACCCTCGCCATTGCCGAAGGTTTCGCGGAGATCACCTCCGAGCAGAACGCGGCGGGAGAAGCGGGCGAGGCGGAAACGGATCGCTCGCGCGCGGAGGCCCTGAAGCGCCGGGACGAGCTGGAGCAGGCGCGGGCCGCCGAGTCGGCGGCCGCGGACGCCCTGCGCGCCCTGACCGGAATCGACGGTTCCGTCTATCTCGCGGTCGCCCGGCTGGGGCCGGAGCTGCCGCCCCTCGGCGACTTCACACAGTACACGGAGGCCGTCGTCGACTCCCGCCCGCAACTCCGTCAGATCGATGCCCTCGCGCGCGCGGCCACCGCGGAGGAACGAGCCGCCCGCGACGAGCGCCGGCCGCAGGTCGCGTACGCCTTGAGCGGGGGCTTCGATGCCCTCGATCTCGGCCAGCTACGGCGCTACAGCGGGGGCGCGGCGATCGTCACCCTCCGCGTCCCCGTCTTCGATTTCGGTGCCAGCCGCAGCCGCGAGGCCCAGGCCCGCCTCCGACGCGAAGGCCTGGAGGCGGCGCGAGAGAGCGAGGCGCGCGCGTTGCGGCAGGAGTTCTACACCGCCCGCGCCACCGCCTTCTCCGCCATGCAAAGGCGGCAATACGCGCGCGAGAGGGCGGAGGCGTCCGAAAGGAGCCTCAAGCTCCTGACCAATCGCTACCGCCGTCGCAAGGCCACGATCACCGAGGTCGTCGACGCGCAATCGGCCTATGCGGAAGCACGCGTGGCCTACTACCAGGCCATCGCCGACCTCAGCACGGCACGCGTGCGGTTGGAGGTGGATCCGGTCGGCGCCGTCTTCACGCCCGCGCCCGCTCCCGCCACGAGCGCGCCGGGCCGGGAGTCGTGTGCCCTCGGCTTCGACCGCGCCCCGCAACTCGTGGACCTCCATCTCGGCATGACCGTCGACGACGTACGACGCCGCTTCCCGGGTGTGGAG
>DASTLK010000029.1:0-11410 GCA_035715025.1 Vicinamibacteria bacterium | reverse complement strand
CCCGGGCCTGGGCCATCCTGACCCTCGCGGCGGCGGTGGCGACGTCGCTGTTGGCCGTCTCCACGTCGCCCGTCGCGGTGGTGGACGTCATGGGGACGCTCGTACGCGCCCCCTGCGCCCCCGCGGTGGCCGCGGCCAGCTCGGCCTCCGCGCGCGCGAGCGCGACCTTGTAGTCGGTGGGGTCGATCTGCACGAGCACGGTCCCCGCGGACACGAGCTGGTTGTCCTGGGCACGGACCTCCTGCACCGTGCCCGATACGCGCGCGGCCAGCGGCATGATGTGGCCGTCGATCTGCGCGTCGTCGGTGGCCACGCGCCCCGCGTGGAAGAGCCAGAACGCGATGCCGCCGCCGATGAGGACGACGGCCGCCACCACGATGAGAAAGCCTCCGGCCCTCCGCCCCCGGCTGGGGGCGGAGCCCGCGGCCGTCTCCGTTGCCTGTTCTCCGTTGGCCATCATTGTCCTCGCACGAGCTGCCGGAAGGCGTCCTCGGCCAGGCCCACGGCGCGTCCGAGAGTGGCGCGGGCCAGATTGAAGTCGTACACGGTCGAGATCCAGTCCTCCTCCGCGCGGGCCACCGCCTCCTGGGCGAGGACGACGTCCACGTTGTTGGCCACGCCGGCCGAGAACCGGTCCTGGGCCTGGCGGAGCTGCTCGCGCGCCAGCGCGCGTGCGCTCTCCGCCACCGCCTGGCGATCCGCGGCCGCCTTGAGCTCGAGGCCCGCCACGCGCACGTCGTAATCGATGCGGCCGCGGAGATCCTCCACCCCGGCCCGCGCGGACTGCAGGACGGCATCCGCGGCCAGCACCTTGCCCGCGACCCGGCCGCCCTGGAAGAGGGGCACGCGCAGGGCACCCGCGAGGGTGAAGGTGTTGCGCGCTCCGCCGTAGGTCTGACCGATCGCACCGTAATCGGCGTCGAGGGTCAGGCCGGGCAGCGCTTCACCCAGCGCGGAGCGCCGTGAGGCCTCCGCCGCGCGCACGCGCGCCTGGGCCGCCTTCCAGTCGGACCTCCGGGCGAACGCCATCTCCATCGTCTGCTCCAGGGTGAGCGGCGGGACCACGGGTGACGGCATGGCGTCGGTGAGCTGGATCTCCTGGCCGAGGGGCAAGCCGATCGCGCGCGCGAGGTCGAGCTTGGCCCGCGCCAGTCGCGTGTCCGCTTCGATCACCCGCTGCTCGCGCGAGCGCAGCTCGACCTCGGCGCGCAGCACGTCGACGCCGGGCACCACCCCCGCGGACTTGCGGTCGAGGGCGAGCTGGTGAAGCGCCCGCGCCGTCTCCGCCTCCGCCCGCGCGACCTCGACCCGGCTCTGCTCGGCCAGGGTCCGGAGGTACAGGTTTCCGGAGACGAGCACCACGAGCTCGCGCGTGTCCTGATAGGTCCAGCGCGCGGCTTCCACGCGCTCGCCCTCGGCGCGCGCTTTGTACAGCCCCTTGAGGTCGAGCTCCTCGGTGAGCAGGACGCGGGAGTCGAACACGTTGAAGGGCCCCACTACGGGGTTGTCGATGCCGGGGAATCCGGAGAAGCCGAAGGCCTCCAGGCTGAGCTTCTGGCGCACGGCGGAGAGCCGGCCGCTCAGGTGCGGGAGCACGTCGCCGAAGGCCTCCAGGCGCCCGCCGCGGGCGGCGCGCACGCCCTGCTCGGCGAGGACGAGGGCGAGATTGCCCCGCAGCCCGCGGTCGATCGCGTCCGTCAGCGAGAGGGGGAGCGGGCCCGGGGTGGCCGTTCCTGTCGGGACGCCGCCGAAGAGCGGGCTCTGCGGGCCCGGCCCGGGGGCGGGTGCGGTCGCCTGCGGCGCAATCAGGAGGAGGAAGGCGGCGAGGCCGATCATCGTGCGGCGGCGGACCCGGTGTCTTCGCGTCCGAACGGATGCGCGGGGTCGAGGTGGACGTCGTCCATGATCAGCAGACCGTTCGCACGATGACATGCCGCGCGGTCCCGCGTCAACCGCGGGCGGGAGGGTTCAGCGCCGCCGGGCGCGCCGCTTCGCCTCTTCGATCAGGGTGACGTTGCGCTCGTAGGACAGCGTCCCCGGCGCGCCGCCGTCCTCGAGCGCGGGCGGATAGCGCGGCTCGCGATAGACGGGATAGGCCTCCGTGCGCAGGTGCGCGAGCATCTGGTGGCCCTGCCTGCTCGCGCGCTCGTGGCGGAGCGCGGAGACGTCGATGGGCGCGACCACGATGCGCTCACCGGGACCGGGCGAGGCCTGGGCGAGCAGGCGCCCGTCGAAGTCCACGACCTGGCTGCCTCCCGGCCAGGAGTACGGGGGATACCGCTTGAGGCTCGCGCCCTGGTTCGCGGCCACGACGTAGGCCATGTTCTCCAGCGCCCGGCAGCGGTTCACGATCGTCCACCAGTCCATCGGGTCGGTGGCGCCCCAAGGGTCCATGTAGGCGGAGACGCGGATGAGGACCTCGGCCCCGTTGGCGGCGAGCTGCCGGATCGCCTCCGGGAACAGCCAGTCGTAGCAGATCGCGGCCCCCAGACGTCCGATCGGCGTGTCCGCCACCGGGAACAGCGGCTCGTCATAGCCCGGCAGGTCGTGGGGGCTGGCGTGGACCTCGTAGGGGATCCAGGGGTTGACCTTGCGGTACTTGTAGAGGATGCCCTCCGGCCCCACGAGGCAGGTCGTGTTGAAGACGACCCCGGGCCACTTCGGGTCCTGCTCGATCATGGAGCCCGTCTGGACGTAGAGCCCGTCCTTGCGCGCCCGGGCCGCGATGCGATCGGTGTGCTCGTTCGGTATGGGCACGGCCAGCTTCTCGATCAGCTCGGCCACGGTGACGAAGACGGGAGCGGCGTGCGCGAATTCCGGGAACACCAGCAGCCGGACGGGGAGGAACGGCGCCGCGCCCGCCACCGCGGAGTCGATCATGGACAGCATGCGGTCGGTGTTGCCGCGCATCTGTCCGCGGTCGATCGGGTTCGGGAGGTCGGTCTGGCAGCAGGCGGCCGAGTAGCGGATGTGGTCCATGGCTTCCCAAGTGTAGACTCGACGGCAGGTGATCGTCCGCATCCCGGCCGTGCGCAGGAAGGTCCTGATCCGCGTCGCCATCGGCCTCGCCGTCGTGGCCGCCGGCGGCCTCACGTACTACCAGCTCCTCAAGGCCGGGTTCGTCCACTACGGCAAGTACGACCATCGCGAGCGTGGGTCGCTCCAGGTGGGCGGCCAGGCTCCGGATCTCGACCTCACGATGTACGACGGCTCGTCCGTCCGTCTCTCGCAGCTCTGGGGCGGCGCGCAGCCCGTGTTCGTGGTGTTCGGGAGCTGCACCTGACCGCCGTTCCGCAAGAAGATCGTCGATCTTCATCGCATCTACGACCGGTACAAGGACCAGGCGCGGTTCCTCACCGTCTACATCTCGGAAGCGCACCCCGATGACGAGTGGCAGATGGACTCGAACCGCGAGCAGAAGTTCGTGTTCAAGCAGCCCAAGCGATTCGAGGAGCGCAAGGATCTCGCGAAGATCCTGGTCGACCGTCTCGAGTACCGACTGCCCGTCGCCATCGACATGATGGACAACCGGACGGAGAAGGCCTTCGCGGCCTGGCCCGAGCGCATCTACATCCTGGGCGAGGGCGGGAAGATTCTCTACAAGGGCAAGGTGGGTCCGTTCGGGTTCCATCCGGAGGAAGCGGAGAAGGCGCTGGGGGATCTGGTGCGTCCGCCGATTTCCTGAAGACAAGCCGACCGGGCCGAAAGCGTGTTGATAGGGGTTGTGGCCGGATCGCGCTGTCGTCAGGCGTCGGGGCTCATGGCACCGTTGTGGGCGACTGAGATCGACCCGACGTATCGTGAGGACCTAAGACCAGCTCGGCCTCGTACTGGTTGTGGCGCCGGCAACGAAGCGAGATGTTCTCGACCGTGGCCTCTCCGCTCAGCGCATAGGCCTGGATATGGTGGAACTCCAGGAACGTGCGCTCCACGCATCGGTGTCCGTCTCGGGAGACGAAGGCGCATTGACCTCCGTCGCGGCGCCCCACCGCTCGCTTGATGCGCCTCGGGACATCCCGCGAAGGGAGAATCGGCGTTCGAAGCTGCCGATCCGCCCCGGGGCGGATAGGACGCGGGCGCGGCTTGGCGGCGGCCCCGAGCTTGGCCTTCTCGACCTTCTCGATGAGCAGGGTGAGCGCGCGGTCGAAGATCGCCGCCGGATCGCCGTCCGGGATCTCGCGGCGGAGGAGGTCCTGGACGCGCCGTAGCTTGTCGTGGCTCTCCTTGCCGATCGTGAACTGGACGCGATAGCGCTGCGGCGAAGTGGTCTCGATGATCGGGCGGCGCTTCGTCAGGAGCGGCGGTGGAGCGCTGATTGACGTCGGGAAAAAGATTTGACGTCAGAAGAGAAATCCCTGGACGAATGACGAGCACGCGCTCGCCGTGCGCGAGCAACGGAGCGATCTAGCGCGCCGCCGCCTCCAGCCGCCCTTCGACCGACCGCACCACCCGCGTGTTGTATCGCTCGATGAGCGCGGCCCGCTCCGCCGTCATGGGATAGGCCTCGGGCGCGGCGTACGGATACCGCGACATGCCGTGGAACGGAAGCGGGCCCAGCACGTCGGGCGTCGCGGAGTGGAGGTCCATCTCCTTGCTGAACCCGTCGGAGTGCAGGAGGTACGTCCGCCGCCAGCCCGCGGGAAGGGCCGGGAGCGCGGCCGCGTCGAAGGACAGCGCGATCTGGTCGCCCGGCCGCGAGACCACGAACACGTCGTCTACGGCCGCCAGCAGCTCGCGGACATCCCCCGTGCGCGTGTAGCGGCCCGGAAAGGCCTTCCAGGGCGAGCGAGCGCTGACGCGCGCGTAGTCGTAGCCCAGCGGCTCACGGCCGTCGGGCGAGACCTCGGCCGAGAACCCGCGCTCGGTGAGGTCGGCGCGCACCGCTTCCAGCCGCGCCGGCTCGCCCGGGAGGGCCGCGCGCATGCCCATGCGCGCCTGATCCCAGTAGATCCGCATGTTCGTGACGATGCGCACGCGGCGCGCCGGACCACGCCATCGTCCCGCCATCTCCACGACCAGCGTCTGCGGGCGCCCCACGGGGACGCCCAGGTCGGCGATCACGGTCTGCCAGGCGCCCGCCGCGTCCTGTACTTGCAGCACGGGCGGCTTCATCTCGAAGCCGGCCTGGCGCGCGGCCACGTTGTCGCTGGAGAACGCGTAGTCCGTCCATCCGGTCAGGAGGAGCACGCTGTCCTCGCCGGCGGAGGGACCGAGGTCCAGGGTGAGCGCGTGGTCTTCCGCGTAGCCGCGGACGCGCCGCAGGGGGAACTCGTCCACGAAGCGGCGGTCGAGCCGCGCGAGGCGATCGAGGACGTCACGGCCGCGCTCGTCCGTCGCCGCCGCCACCGGGCCCACGTCGCGCACGGCCACCAGGTGGAAGCGCGGGGCGGGCTCCCGCATGCCCTCGTCCGGATAGATCTCGATGCCGGCGGGGTGGGCGACGGACAAGAGGGACAGGCGATCCACGAAGAGCGCTTCCTCGAGCTCGTTGGTGACGCGCACCTCCAGCCGGCCGTCACGCGGGCGGAGCTGGTCGTCCGTGAGGCGCACGTACTCGTCCGGATCAGGATGGTTGTAGTGGCCCGGCCCTTCCCAGTACCCCATCTCGCCGCCGCCCATGAAGTCCGTGATGAACGCGAACTCGCGCCCGTTCCACGCGTACAGGTACGGGCACGAGGACGGCTTGCGGTCCAGCTCCTTGATGGCGAGGGTCGCGACGCGTGCCGCCGCCGCCGCCGCGGACGGAAGCTCCGTCTGCAGGATGCCGGCCGGCCAGAGGACGCGCACGGCGTCCGCGGTCGTGCGCGTACCCAGTCCGAACAGCAGATCCGCGGGCGCCACGGGTGGGCTGGCGGCGGAGGTCTCGAGGCGCTGCCGGAGGCTGCCCGCGCGCAGCGTCACCTTGGAGCCGACGCCGCTTCGGTTGCTGACCAGACCGGCGAGTCGAACGGCGAACGCGCGGCTTGTCGCCCCGCGGCTCTGAAGGACGCGAACGGCGCCGGACGCGAGACGCTCGACGACGTCGGGATGGCCATCGCCGTCGAGGTCTCCCGCGGCGAACGCCACGGGAGGAGACGCATCCTTCGCCGGCGCCGATCCCGGAAGAGCGGTCGTGGAGACGTCCTTCCATCCCGCCCGCCCCAGGTTGCGCACGACGCGAAGCCCGTCTGCGCGCAGGACGACGAGGTCGAGCAGGCCGTCGCCGTCGTAGTCGAGGAGAAGGATCTGGTGCGCGTCACGCGTTGCCTCGGGACCATCCGCGACGTCGAAATGGCCCTTCCCGTCGCTCAGCGCGATACGGGCCGGCCCGCCCTCGACCGCGAAGACGAGGTCGGTGAAGTCATCCTTGTTGATGTCGCCCGCGGCTACACCGAGGGCGGAGTGCACCGCCCCCAGGCCCACCGCGCCCGCCACGTCGCGGAACGTGCCGTCGCGGCCGTTCTGGAAGAGCTGCACGGCCTGGGGCCCCGCGATGAGCAGGTCGATGTCGCGGCGGTTGTCGAAGTCCGTGGGCACCACGGCCAGGCCGGTGGCCACCGCGGCGGCAAGGCCGGCCGCGGCCGCGACGTCCTTGAAGTGCGCGGCCCCGTCGTTCTGGAACAGCCGATGCGGGGCAGTCCCGCTCCCGGCCAGTACGAGATCGAGGTCGCCGTCGTGGTCGGTGTCGACGAGCGCGCCCGCGGTGGCCGCGCCGGCACCGGCCAGACCGGAGGCGGCGGTCACATCCGAGAAGCGGGCGCCGTCGTTGTGCCACAGGCGCGGCCCCGCCGTGCCCAGGACCACGAGGTCCGGCCGCGTGTCGTTGTCCACGTCCGCGACGATCGCGCCCACGCCGGCCAGCGACGGATCGAGCCCGCGCGCGGCCGTCACGTCCACGAAGCGGCCCCCGTCGTTGAGGTACAGGCGCAGACCCTGGGGTCCCACCAAGACCAGATCGAGGTCCCCGTCGCTGTCCACGTCGGCCAACGTGACGCGCCCGAGGCCGACCGCCGGAGGGCCCGCGACGCCGCCGGGGAGCAGCAGCCACTTGTCCGTTGCATCCGCGAACTGGACGGGCGGGGTCGCCGTGTCCACGAGCTCAGGCTCGGCGCCGGTGGAGACCAGCGCCTCGGCGTAACGCCCCTGCTCGGGGTACGTGTTGGCGAGGAGCGTCGCGTATCCGCTTTCCTTGAGCGCGCGAAAGCGGTCCATCGTGCGCTGTCCTTCGTCGGCCTGGCCGGAGCGCACGAGGGCGAGGCCGAGGTTGTAGACCGCGGTCGCATTGAACGGCTCCGCCGCCACCGCGGCCCGCAGGTGCTCGATGGCCTCGGGGTAGCGGCGATCCTGGAGGAGGAGCTGGCCCAGGTTCACGCGAGAGCCGACGTCCTGGGGATCGATGGCCAGGACGGCACGGAAGGCGGCCTGGGCTTCCTCGCTCGCGCCCAGCCCGCGCGCGGCGAGACCGAGGACGTACTGCGGCTGCGCCACGCCCGGCAGCCGAGCGGCCGCCTCGCGCGCGGCGTCCCGGGCCTCCTCGAGCTTGGGCTCGTTGAGGAGCGCGATGGCGAGGTTGGCGCGGGCCAGGGCCAGTGCGGGCGCGATCTCGAGCGCCTTGCGAAAAGACGCGGCCGCATCGTCGTGCCGGTATTGCTCGAGCAGCGCCACCCCGACGTTGTTCGCACGGTAGGCGGCCTCGATGGTGGCGGCGGAGGGGGAAGAGGTCGCGACCGCGAGCGCGGGGAAGACGGCGGCGGCCGCGAGGAGTCCCGACCAGTGGCGCGCCACGGCTAGCGGGACACGGGACGCGCCGGGCCCGGGCCGGGCTCGGGCACGCGGCCCTGACCCTCGCGGATGGTGATCCGCTCGTCCGCTCGTGCCTCCACCGTGTCCACGGTGCCGCTGGGCCATCGCACCTCGACCTTCACGGGCCCGGTGGCGGAGCCGAGGCCGAAGGTGACGGGCAGCTCGCTCTGTGAGCAATAGCTCGAGCCGCTCTTGACCGTCCGCCATTGCCGCGGACCGCCGGCGGGAGTGACGGAGACCTTCGCGCCGATACCGTCGCGGTTGGACGAGGTTCCCACCGTGCGGACGCGCAGGAAGTGATTGCGGTTGCCGCCGTCGTTGCGGAGGAGGCGCGCGGGCCCGTTGTTGGCGGTGAGGACGACGTCGAGGTCCCCGTCCCCGTCGTAGTCGGCATAAGCGGCCCCGCGGCCGACCATGGGCACCTTGAAGGCGGGACCCACGCGGTCGTCTTCGGGCTCGAACCGCTTGTTGCCGGTGTTGCGGAACAGGTGCGGCGGCTGCGCGTAGCGCACGCGCGCCTGCACCGCCTGGATGTCGTCGGCCACGTGCCCGTTGGCGGCGAAGATGTCGAGGCGACCGTCGAGGTCGTAGTCGAAGAAGAACGCCGCGAAGCTGAGGCTGAGGAGGGTGGCCTGGCCGATGGAGGTGGTGGCCGCGTCGTCGATGAAGAGCCCCGTCCCTTCGTTGTGGTACAGCGCCATCATCTCGTTCGAGAAGTTGCCCACCACGATGCTGGGCCGGCCCGAGCCGTCGTAGTCGGCGGCATCGGCCCCCATTCCGGCGCGGGCCACTCCGGACTCGCTGAAGGCCACCCCCGCGGCCATGCCGACGTCCGTGAAGGCCCCCTTGCCGCCGTTGTGGTAGAGCTTGTTGGGCTGGGTGTCGTTGGCGACGAAGAGGTCCGGCCAGCCGTCGTCGTCGTAGTCGAGCACGGCCACGCCCAGCGCCTTGGAGTTGGGGTCGCTCACTCCGGCCCGGGCCGTGACGTCCTCGAACGTGCCGTCGCCGCGGTTGCGGTACAGGATCGGGCTCTGCCCCTTGTACGACTCCGGGGTGCAGTAGGACTTGTGGGTGCCGTCCAGCGTGCAGAAGAGGTCCTTGTCCAGCGCCCACTGCACGTAGTTGGTGACGAACAGGTCCAGCTTGCCGTCCTTGTCGTAGTCGAAGAAGGCGGCGCTGGTGCCGAAGCCTCCCCCGCCGGTCCCCGCCTTCGCCGTGACGTCGGCGAAGCGGCCGTTCCCTTCGTTGTGGAAGAGCCGGTTCCCGCCGAGGCCGGTGAGGTAGACGTCCACCCGGCCGTCGTTGTCGTAGTCGGCAGCCGCGCCGCCCAGCCCGTACATGGAGACGTCGAGCCCGGAACCGCGCGTCACGTCCGTGAACGTGCCGTCACGGTTGTTGCGATAGAAGGCGGGCAGCGAAGCCGGCCCGGGGCGCCCCGGCCAGTTCTTCGAGTTCACGAACAGGAGATCGGGCCAGCCGTCTCCATCGAGATCGACGAACAGCACGCCCGCGCCCATGGTTTCCGGCAGGTACTTCTTCCCAAACGCGCCGGAGTTGTGCTTGAAGTGGATCCCGGCGGCGGTGGTGGCGTCGCTGAACGACACGCCAGAGGCCGCCTCGAAGGCCCGGGGCAGGGCCAGAGCACCCACGGCGAACAGGACGAGCGCGGAGAGACGGGTCCGCTTCACCGTCCCGCTCCGCTGGTGCCGCGGGCGGTCGGCGTCGGCGAGGGCACCGCCGTGCGGTGCTCGTGGATGGCCTGGCGCTCGTTGTTGTCGTCGGGATGGAGCTGCCGATAGGGCCCGGTGATGGCCTGCGCGCTCTCGTCCGCCTTGAAGCGCACGTACAGGGCCTGCGCGCGCCGGGCCTTGTCGGCTTCCCCGAGGCCCTGCCAGCAGAGCATCAGGTTGTAGTGCGCCTGCAGGTCTTCGGGGTCGATCTCGAGCACCTTCTGCAGCTCCGTGATGGCCTCCTTGTATTGGCGCTTCAGGAAGAGCACGCGGCCGATCTGGTTGCGGACCACGCGGTCCCGCGGGTACGGCTCGGCCGCGGTGCGCAGGTGGGCGAGGGCCTCGTCGTAGCGGCCGCGCGCCTTGAGCGCGGTGGCGAGGAAGAAGTGCGTCTTGGCCAGCGCGGGGTCCTTCTCCAGCGCCCGGCGCAGGACCTCTTCCGCGCCCTCCATGTTGCCTTCCTGGATGCGGGCCCGGCCCACGTTGACCCAGCCGTCGGCGTAGTCCGGCTCCATCACCGTGACCTTCTCGAAGGCGGCCTCCGCGCCCTTGAGATCGCCCTGGAGGAGCAGCCCGATGCCGTAGTCGTTCCAGCGCTCGCGCACGGACTTGTCCAGCAGCGGGGCGTCGGCGGGCAAGGGCGCCCCTTTGGGCGCCACCTTGAGCGTTGCCTCCGCGCTGCTCATGACCGTGGTCGGGATGCTCGGGATGGCTTTGATGCCGCCGGACACGCGGGAGGTGTCGCCCGTGAAGATCCATCGGCCGTCGTCGTGGCCGGGTCCGACCGAGGGCTTGGGGTCGGCGGGGTCGCGCACGCCCGCGAAGGCCCACTGCGTGTTCCACCACGAGAACTTGCGGTAGTTCACCTTGGCGCGGAGGCGGATGGTGCCGCCGCAGTCCTCCGGGATGCGCAGCCGGTAGTGAACGGTGTCCGCGGCCCCGGGCGGGATGAGGCGCACGTAGGCCACCGACCGCGCCATCCAGGCGTTGCGCTTGTTGATCGGGTTCCCGTGCTCGTCGAGCAGGAGGTTGCGGTAGAGGTGGGCGCCGGGGTCGACGGGCCCGCGCCCTTCGTCCGCCACCTCGCCGCTGTGCAGGATCACGCGCCCCTGGTCGTCCACCGCCTCCAGCTCGACCCAGGCCTCCTGCGCATCGATGGTCCCGCCGGGGAAGAAGTGGCCGACCTTGCGCGTCCGCACCACGACCTCGACGCGCACGGAATCGCCGCGGCGCACCGTCGGCATCACCTTGTCGATGGGCGCGATCACCTCGACGGGAGGCGACAGCACCGTCGGCACGGCGCCGAAGCTGCCGGACTCCTCGCCCTGGGCGAACGTCGAGGCGAGCTGGGGCTCCGAGGTCCGGGCGCTGGCCTGTCCCTGGCTCACGCTGTCGCCGGCCGTGCTCGGGGCTTCCGCGACACGGGCGAGTCCGAAGAGGTCGACCGTGACCTGGCCGTCGCGCAGGAAATCCTGGGTGGCACGAAGCTGCTCGTCGTCGCCGTTCACGAAGGGGAGCGCGGTGTTGGCGGCGGGGAAGCGATGGGAGTGGATCTTCCCGTCCCGGGCCGCGGGGTCCTTCGCCGCCACCAGCGGCATGTGGCAGTCCGCGCACTTCTGGGGCTTGGCCGGGTAGTAGAACGAGCGCGCGCCCTCTCCGGACACCCCTGAAGCCTGCCAGTTGTCGTACTCGTCGAACCCGCGGAACCAGCGGTAGGCATTGACGGGCACGTCGAGGTGCACCTTGTGGCAGGAGGAGCAGAACTGCGCGGTCTGCTCGCGGTGGAAGCTCTTGAGGAACGTGCGCCGATGCGGCTCCGGATCCGTATAGAGAAGATAGTCGTGCACCCTCGAGAGGACCGGGTTTTCGTTGGCGGCCAGGTCGTGCAGGGGCGGGTA
>DASTLK010000028.1:0-12764 GCA_035715025.1 Vicinamibacteria bacterium | reverse complement strand
GGCCTCGGCACCGGGGAAGGTCTGCTCGGGCCGCAGCCGGGCCTGGAACGCGAGCCGCACCGGCTGATCGAGGAAGTCCTGATCCAGGTCCAGGACGTGCGCCTCCACCGTGATCTCGTTCCCGCCGAACGTCGGCCGGCGCCCGACGTTGGTGACGGCGGGCCATGTCGGACGGTCGGGACCGCCCACCCGGATCCAGCAGGCATAGACCCCGTTGCCGGGCAGCATCTCGTTCACGGGCGCGATGTTGGCGGTGGGGATGCCGATGGTGCGCCCCCTCCCCACTCCGCGCACGACCCGGCCTTCGATGCAGAAGGGCCGGCCCATCATCTCCGCCCCTCCCTCGACGTCACCGCGGGCCAGGGCCTCGCGGACGCGGCTCGAGCTGATGGGGGCGCCTTGATGGAAGACGGGGCGCATGCCGTGGACGCCGAAGCCGAGGCTGCGTCCCAGGCGACGGAGGAGGGCGACGTCGCCCGCTCTCCCGCGGCCGAACCGGAAGCCGGCTCCGACCACGACCGTCGTTGCCTGGAGCGCGTCGTGGAGGACGCGCCGCGCGAACTCGGGCGCGGGCTGAGCGGCCAGGATCGGCGTGAAGGGCAGCACGGCCACGCGGTCCACGCCCAGGCGCGCGAGCCGCTCCGCCTTCTGCTCGAGGGTCATGAGGGTGGCGGGCGCGCGCTCGGGGGCGAGAACGCGGGAGGGATGGGGATCGAAAGTCAGGACGACCGCGGTGCCTCCGCTGGCCCGCGCGTCGGCCACCGCCTGCGCGACCAGCGCCTGGTGGCCGCGATGGACGCCGTCGAAGTTGCCGACGGTGACGGCCGGGCGCGGCCAGGAGCGCGCCTCCAGCGTCTCGAGGCGGACGAGATCCAAGCTACGGCTGCTTCTGAGGCAACGCCCTCTCGATCACGGCCCCCACCCTCTTGCCGGCGTCGTCGACGCCGCTCAGGAGGTATCCGTCCGAAGTGAGGGCATAGTGATAGGGGCGCTCCCAGGGATCGCGGAGGTAGCTGCGATCGACGAGGCTCTGGTTGACCACCTCTTCGAGCGTGCGCGGCTCCCTGCCTTTCATGTAGTCGGAGGCGAGCACGGCGCGGTCGAGGCGCTCGAGGCGCGTCCGGCTCACCGCCTGCAGCAGGAGGTCCTCCGTGCTCTTGAGGAGCGGCGGCTGGCCCGACACCGCGAAAGGAGTGCTGCGCGTCGCGTACACGCCGACCACCGCCAGCAGGACGGCGGCCGCGGCGAGCAGATACCCGGGCGTCGCGGAGGCGACGGTCTCGTCCGGCACCGCGGCCGCCTGCTTGGTGGTCCCCCGACCCACGGTGGTGATCAGGTTCCGGTTGAGGAGGTCGAACAGCATGCGGCAGGTGTCGAACTCGCTCATGCCGACGGAGTCGATGATCCCCTGCACGGTCTGGGTGCCGTCCACCTTGCGGAAGATCCGCTCTTCCTCGGGGGTGAGGCGGATCTTGTTCGAGGAGCTGGCCGCGGAGCGCTTTCGCTCGCTGCCCTCTTCCTCCGCCCCTCCGCCCACCTCGATCGAGTTCGGATCCACGGCGGGCTTGAAGACGATGTCCATCGACGGGATCTTCTTCTCGATGATCGGCCACTCGTCGACCATCCTGATCCCTTCCATCAGGATGAAGTCCGCGCTCATCGGGTTGAAGTTCTCGCGGTCGTAGTCCACGGCCTCGGTGGGGGCGAAGTGGTATTCGCCATCGCGCCAGCGGAAGACCTTGAAGACGATTTGCGAGACCTGGACGGTGATGGCGTCCTTGAGGTCCTTCGGCGTGATGTAGCTTTGCGTGATGAGCACGTGGCCCAGGCGCTGCAAGGTCTGCTTCTGGGTGGCCAGCGCCTCTTCCAGCCGCTCCTTGCTCAGCTTGCCCTGCTTGACGAGCACGTTGCCCAGCCGATCCTCGAGGCGCTTCGACGCGGAGTCCGCGTTGACCACCATGCCGTTCTCGAAGACGACGGTCACCTGATCCTGGTCGTGCTTGAGCGTGAGCAGGCCCGTCTTCCGCTGCAGCCCGATGAGCTGGAAGATGTCGGGGAGTCCGAAGTCCTTGATCGTGCCTTCGAGTGCCATCGCTTCCCCTAGGAGGCCCGGCGCCGGGCGGCCGCGGGAGCGGCCGTGCGGCGGATGGGCAGCATGACGCCCTCGAACTCGGGCTTGCTGCGATTGGCCAGGACGTAGATGGCCAGGAGCACCACCGCTCCCACGCCCAGGCCCCACGGCTTGGACAGATCGCCCGAGGCCTCCGTCAGGGGCAGCAGGCGGCCGGTGAGGAGGCCGCCGGCCAGCATCGCCGACCACACGAACACCAGGAGGATCCCCATCCCCGCCCGGTGCGCGTAGAGGTGGCCGGAGCCGGGCACGAGCAGGGAGAGCGCGCGGAACACCCGGTCGCGCCGCCCCTCCTCCTTCTGGACTTCGAGGAGCTTGCGGTTGCGCGCGGGACCCGACACCCCGTCGCGGACCACGAACAAGTGATGGCACTGAGAGCAGAGGCCGCCCGCGACCTGTCCGAGATGACAGCGGCGGCAGAAGGGCGTGCCGCACTTCAGGCAGCGCATCGTGAAGGCCTTGCCTCCGCGCCATTTCCGCAGGATCGCAATCGCCAGGAGGGCGACGAGCGGGAACACGGTCAGCCGATTGGCCAAGGTCGGCAGGAGCGACAACAGGTCGCCGGCCGGCGCCCCCTTGCCCGCGCGGTTCTTCTGGACGACGCCCTGGGCCGCGCCCGCGAACTTCGCCCAGACCTCGTCCGGGGTGAGGCCGAGATCCACGACCGCGTAGTCGCCCTTGTCGTACTTCCACAGGTTGTCATAGGTGTGCACGAGTGAGCTGTCGAGGCGGTCGGCCTGGGTCTTCGCCTCCTGGGCGGGCTGGTACTCGAAGCGCTGGAGGTGGGCCAGGGAGAGGTTGTAATAGAAGGTGGCGGCCAGCGGAGTCGGCGGTCCGGACTCGATCCCCTGCTTGTAGCGCGCGATCGCGGCCGGAAACTCGCTCCCCGCGAACTCCAGGTTGGCGAGGTTGTTCAGCGCGATGGGATCCTTCGGGTCCGAGCGCAGCGCGTCGCGATAAAGGGCGGCCCCGTCCTCGTAGCGTCCCGCCTTCTTGTACTGGGCGCCGAGCAGGTAGATGAAGTCCCGGTCGTCCCCGTTGGCGCGCTGCGCCTCCTCGAGCTGCGCGACCGCGCGCGTGTCGGGACCGCCCTCCAGGGCAATCAGGCTGGCCCAGAAAAGGGGATTCTGCTCGGCCCGGAGGCGCGACTCCATCGTCTTGACCAGGGGAGCGGAGACCACGCAGAGGAGGATGAGCGCGAGGGCCACGATCCTCTCCGCCCAGCCCATGTAGATGAACAGCATGGCCAGCCACCACAGGGGCAGCCAGGCCCAACCCTGGAAGAGCATCGCGGGGAGCAGCAGGATGATGGCGGCGAGGCCGAGGGCCAGGGACCGCCGGCCCGGTCCGAACGATTCCTCGAAGTCGTGCTTCAGGAGCGAGCCGTCCCGGATCACCATCGTCAGGCCGAACACGATCGTGGTCGCGAGGAGCGCGAGCAGCATGACGGGCACGAGGAGGGTGAAGAGGTAATGCCCGCCGCGCGCGGTGCGGAGCCGCGCCATCGTCCCGGCCAGGGTGTCCTTCACCGCGGGCACGAGGCCGAGAGGTCCCTTCTTCACGTCGTACTGCGCGAGCCCGAAGTAGGCGTCCGGAAGATGCGGATCGAGCGCGACGGCGTCGCGGAAGGCCGCCTCCGCGCGCGCCGTCTCCCCGGAGCGCAGGGCGGCCACACCGTCCCCGACCCGCGCCAGGGCCATGGTCTCGAGGCTGTGGATGTTCCTCTCGATGCGCAGACGACGGATCTCGCGCATCGCCCCCTGCGCCGCTTCGGAGTCGCCCTTGCTCTCCGCCTTCTTGTACGCGGCCCACAGCGCGTCGAAGCTCGAGGCGGCGGCGGGCACCTGTTTGGCCCGGACGTCGATCACCTTGTCGCCCGGCGGCGCGAAGAGGAGGAGGGGAAGGAGGGCCGCGGCGAGAACGGTCACCGGCCGCCCGCCTTGGTGGCCTGCACGTAGGCCATCCGCAGCTCGTAGAGGAGCCCGTCGACGAGCTGGTCCTCCGGCGGCGTCCGTCGGCCCTCGGTCTTTTCCTTGAGCACGCCCAGCAGCTCGATCAACGAGCGCGCGCCCTCGAGGTCGGGCGCCTCGCCCTCCGGCCCGCCCATGAGCAGCATGCTCGCCTGCGCGCCGAGGGAGATGAGCAGGCCGAGGAGGTCGCTCGGAAAACGGTGCCCGCGTTCGTCGTCATGCGCACCGGTTCCGGCCGCCGGCGCTTCCGGCGAGGCGGCGGCCGCAGTGCTGGCTTCGGCCGCGGACCGAGGGGCGGCCGGCGGCTCGTCAGCATCCGATTTCCGGACTTCCCCTTCCGGCGTGAAATGCCGGCGATCGCTGACGCTGAAGGGTTTCTCGTCTTCGCTCATTCCCAGGAGACAGGCCCGCTCGCCTCTCGTGCGCTCCCCCCGGGCGGCCCTTGCGCAGCGAGAAAGGGGGCCTGCTCCGGATCGCCGGCAGGAGCCGGATGTTACCACAGTTCAACGGATACGAGCCGTCCAACCGTCGGCGTTCGTCGCCATCCAGACGCGCCTTCCGTCCGTCGAGAGGGTCACCGCCCCGTCGCGATCGGTGCGCAGGAGGACGACGCCCGCGGCCTGATAGCGGGCCACGATCTCCGGGTGAGGATGACCGAACCGGCTGTGATCGCCGACGGAGACGATGGCGACCCGGGCCGCCGTCCGGGCCAGCAGCGCGGGCGTGCTGCTCGAACGGCTCCCGTGATGGGGGACCTTCAACGCAAACGCGCGCGGGGCGTCGAGGGTGGCCTCTCCCGCCGCTTCCACGTCGCCGGTGAGGAGGAGGACGATCTCCCCGTAGCCGAGGGCCAGGACGACGGAGTCGTCGTTGCGCGTGCGCCAGGGCGGCCGCGCCGGTGGCGAAGGGCCGAGCACCCCCACGTGGACGCCGTCCCAGTCCGCTTCGACCCCGCGCGCGACCGCGCGCCGAGGGACGCGCGCCTTCTCGATGTCCGCCACGAGCTCGTCGTACGCGCGGTCGTGCCTCGGCGCGATCCCTTCCCACACCTCGCGCACGTCGAACGCGCGCAGCAGGAACGGCACGCCACCCACGTGGTCCGGATGGGCGTGCGTGAGCACGAGCCCGCGGAGGACGGGAGCGCCGTCGCGCCAGAGATAGGGACCGAGCACCGCCTCCCCCACGTCGAAGCGCGCGTCGAACGAACCGCCGGTATCGACCATCCAGGTGCGGCCCCGGGGCGAGCGAATCACGATCGCATCGCCTTGCCCGACGTCGAGAAACGTCACCTGAAGCCGGCCGTCCAGCGTGCGGGGTCCCCAGCCGCCGACGAGGCATAGAGCGCCGGCGGCCCAGAGGACGAGCCCGCGCCGCTTTCCGCGGGCGAAGGCGGCCAGCCCCGCCATCGACACCAGCGCGGGGCCGAGCGAGGGCGTGGCCACGCGGACGTCGAGCCAGGGCGCGAGGCGCACCACCTCGCCCGAGAGCAGGAGGGCCCGCGCGCACAGCCAGGCCACTCCGGCCACGGCGGGCACGGCCAGGGGCGCCACCGCGGAGACGAGCAGGATCGCGAATCCGGCCAGCAGCACCGCGCCGCTCAGCGGCACCGCGACGAGGTTCAGGAGGAGGGCGGCGGGGGCGAGGCGATGGAAGTGCAAGGCCAGCAGCGGGCCGAGCGCCGCCTGCGCGCCCAACGACGAGGCCAGCGCCGTCTCCGCCCCCCACGGAAGCGCGGGAACGATTCGCATCAGCGGCGGCGTGAGGAGGACGAGGCCCAGCGTGGCCGCGAACGAGAGCTGGAACCCGACGTCCCCGATCGAGGAGGGGCGATGCGCGAGGAGGAGGAGAGCGGCGAGTCCGAGGAGGTTCGCCGCATCGCCGTCGAGGTCGAGCGTGCGGCCGCCGAGCACGACCACGGCCATGACCGTGGCCCGCAGGACCGGGACGTCGCCGCCCACGAACGCGCAATAGAACGCGAGGGCGGCGGACATCAGCACCGCGCGCGTGAGCGGTGCCGCGCCCAGCCACCGCAGGAGCCAGCCCAGGAGGGCGGCGACCATGGCCACCTGGGCGCCGGAGAGCGCGAGCACGTGGTACGTGCCCGCCATGCGGAACGTCTCGGACGTCTCCGGATCCAAGGCCGTCCGCTCGCCGAGGGCCATCGCGCGCACGAGAGCCTGCTCGCGGCCGGGCGGAAGGGCGGCGGCGAGGCGCGCGCGCGACCAGCGGCGCGCCCGCGCGGCACGGTCGCTGAGCCATCCCGCCGCGCGCTCTCCCGTGGCCTGCACGAGGCGCGGGCTCTTGGACCATCCCACGGCATGGATGCCATCCCGCCGCGCCTGCGCGGCGGCGTCGAAGGCGCCGGGATCGCTCAGGCCGCGCGGGACGCGCAGCTCGGCCCACAGGGAGACGCGATCGCCTTCGATGAGCTCGGGTCGCCCGGCCATGCCGCCGACGTCGATGCGCGCCCGGCCGGCCATCGGCTGCCCCGACACGTCCTCCACGTCGAGGACGAGGACCCATCTGCCGCTCGCGTCGCGTGCGTCGGCCTGGCAGACGCCGAGCACCTTCACCGGTCCCGCGTCGGGCTGGCCGAGGATCCACACCCGCAGGGGCGCGGCATCGTACTGGCGGCCTTCGATACCTGCGGCCGCGGCGCCGACGGCGAGGGCCGCGGCGAGCACACCCGCGCGCCGGAGGCCCCGGCCGGCGGCCGGAGCGAGGCCCACCGTGACCGCGACGAGGGCCGTCGCCGACAGCGCCATCAGCTCGACGGCCGCGCGCAGAGGAAGACCTCCGCCCACGGCGGTGCCGACGGCGAACGCGCACGCCACCGCGACGAGCGGGCGTGACATGACCGCGGGGGCAGACGGGGGGACGGCGAGGCCGCGACGAGACTACGTGCGAGGGAGGCCGGCGGCGGACCGCTTCCGGCCAGTTCTCGAAACTGTCATAGCCACACATCCCGCTGGTGGCCACTCGAGGTAGCCATCCACCCCGCTGGTGGCCACTCGAGGCAGCCAAACACCCCGCTGGTGGCCGCTTGCGCAGCCACCCACCCCGTTGGTGGCCGCTTGCGGCAAGCCGGTCAGCGTCGCGCCAGATGGACGACCGTCTCCAGATGGAAGGTGTCGGGAAACAGGTCGAAAGCGGCGATCGAGTCCGGGAGGTAGCCCTCGGCCGCGAAGACCTTGAGGTCGCGCCCGAGCGTGGGCGGGTCGCAGGAGACGTAGACGATGGAGGCCGGGCGGCGGGCGACCACGAGGCGCACGATCTCGGCGCCGGCTCCGGTGCGCGGCGGATCGAGCACGATCCGCTCGTCCGCACGTGGCGCCCAGGCGGCCATCTCCCGCACGTCCCCATGGTGGACCCGCACCTGGGAGAGGCCGACCGCCTCCGCGTTCGCGCGCGCGTCCTCCACGGCGGTCGGGCTCAGCTCGAGGCCCCGCACCTCTTCCGCGCGGCGGCCCAGGGGCAGGGCGAAGAGGCCAACGCCCGCGTAGAGGTCGAGCACGCTGCCTCCCGCGGGCGTGCGGTCGAGCACTTCCTGCACCAGCGCCTCCACGAGGAACCGGTTGGCCTGGAAGAACGACTGAACGTGCGCGCGAAGGTGGATGCCGTGCACGGTCGCGCCGACGTGAGCGTCTCCACGCAGGAGCAGGAAGCGGCGCCGTTTCCCCTCTCCCGCCACCACCCCCAGCCCGGTCAGACCGGGCACGGCATCGGCGAGGGACGCCGCGCCCGCGGCCTGTTTCGCGTCGAGCTGCGTCTCGAGCGACGCCACGAGCTGGCGGCCATCGAACGATTCGGCCAGCTCGATGTCGCGCACGGCGCGCCCGATCCCCGGCCGCGCGGCCAGGGCGTCCCGCAGCCCGCGCGCCGCCGCCATCATCGGAGCCGAGAGCTGGAGACAGCGCTCGATGTCGACGACCTGGTGGCTGCCTTCACGGTGGAACCCGAGCCGGACACCCGCGGGCGCCTGCTCGACGTGGAGGGTGGCGCGCGTCCGCCAGCCTTCCGGCGGCGAAGGGCGCACGGGAATCGCGTGGTCCCACGCTGTGCCCGCACGCCGCAAGGCGTCGAGCAGCACGGACTCCTTCAGGGCGGCCTGCGCGCGGGGATCCAGGTGCTGATACGCACACCCGCCGCACTCCGCGAAATGGGGACAGCGCGCTTCCGTGCGGCCGCTCGCGGGGGCGAGGACCTCCTCGATCTCCGCCTTGACGTACCCCGGGGTCACGGAGGCGACGCGCACGCGCAGCCGATCGCCGGGCAGGCCGCGCGGCACGAACACGACCTGGCCATGATGGCGGGCCAGGCCCTGGCCCCGATAGACCGCGCGCTCGACCGTCACCTCGATGCGCTCGTCCGCGCGCAGGGGCCGCTCCGGGGGCGCGGCGCTCACAGGTGGAAGAGGCTGAGCCGGGGGATGCCGTGGCGGGCGAGGAGCCGGCGCGCCCAGGCCTCGTCGCGGATCTGGTCCAGCAC
This sequence comes from Vicinamibacteria bacterium, assembly GCA_035715025.1. Taxonomy (GTDB): domain Bacteria; phylum Acidobacteriota; class Vicinamibacteria; order Fen-336; family Fen-336; genus AA29. Next base: position 4,175 of record DASTLK010000028.1, on the reverse strand, counting down.
GCGCTCCGGCATGCGCCCGCGGTACGGCGCGAGGTCGGCTTCGATCTCGCGCAGGATCGTGGCCAGGGTCGTGGGCTCGGCGTCCGCACGCAGCGCCTCCAGCAGGGCCTTCTCGGTGGCGCCCAGCCGTCGCGTCAGCTGCTCGAGCCGCGGGGGACCGCCCGCCGCCGGTACCGTCCAGGCGCGCACCTCCGCCGCCGCGGATCGGGCGGCGGCGCCGCCGCGGCCGCCCAGCCCGGTGGCGGCTTCCAGCGCGTCCGCGAACGACGTCAAGGCCACGGACACGCTCGTCTCCGCCTCGTCGTCGAACGACAGGGCCCGCTGCCAGCGCTCCCGCGCCGCGTCCACTTCGGCCGCGCAGTAGGCGAGGCTGCCGACCTTGCGCTTGCGGCCCCACGAATGGGCGTGCCCGTCCAGCGCATCGGCGATCCCCCGCAGAGCGATGCGCAGGGGCAGGCCCGACCGGCGCCACTTGCGGATCAGCAGCCAGTCGGCGTTGGACAGGAAGAGCGGATCGCCGCGGCGGGACACGAAGAACTCCTCGATGGCCTGGTAGTACGCGGCCTCTTCGAGGGCCGCCTCCGCCGCCGCCTCCGGCACCGTCCGCTCGCTCAGCGCCCGGCCGCGCGGTTGCGCGCCCAGATGAGGCGAAGACCGGTCAGCGTCAGCACGGGGTCGACGGCCTCGATGGAAGGGATGTCGGCGGCGAGGCTCTCGGCCAGCCCGCCCGTCGCCACCGCTCGGGCCGGCTCCCCCAGCTCGGTGCGAATGCGCTTGATGATGCCCTCCACCATCGACGAGTAACCGAAGTAGAGGCCGGACTGGATGGATCCGACGGTGGAGCGGCCGATCACCTTCCCTGGGCTACGCAGATCCACGCGCGGAAGGCGGGCGGCGCGTTGGAACAGCGCGTCCGCGCTGATCCCGACGCCGGGACAGATCACACCCCCGATGTACTCGCCTTTCTTGGTGACCACGTCGAACGTCGTGGCCGTCCCGAAGTCCACCACGATCACCGGCCCCCCGTAGGCGGCGAAGGCGGCCACGCCGTTGACGATGCGGTCGGCGCCGACGTCGCTGGGCGGCTCGTACAGGATCGGCATGCCCGTCTTCACCCCGGGCTCGATCACCAGCGGCTCGTGGCCGAGGTAGTTTCGCGAGAGGGTGACCACCACGGACGTCAGGGGCGGGACCACGCTGGCCAGGGCCACCCCCACGATCTGGCCGACGTCGATGCTGGCGGCGGCGAAGAGGCTGCGTACGAGGATGCCGTACTCGTCCGCGGTCTGCTCGCGGCGGGTGGTCAGGCGCCAGTGTGCCTTGAGCTCCTCGCCGTCATGGACACCGAGGACGGTGTTGGTGTTGCCGACGTCGATGGTGAGGAGCAGGGGCATCGGTCGTCCCGTCAGTCGCGAGCGGGTCTTACCTCGCGTACCTCGCCCGAATGGAGCACCGCCCGCGTCCCGTCTTCCAGCTCCAGGATGAGCGCGCCGCCTTCATCGAGGTCGCGGGCGATGCCGCGCAACCGGCGCCCACCGGACTGGGCCTCGACCGCCCGACCCCACCACGGCACCGCGCGGGCGCGCCACGCGGCCTGGACGACCCGGGGACCTTCGCGCGCGAGGGCATGATACCAGACGGTCAGGCGGGCCAGGACCGCGGCCGCGATCACCACGCGGTCCACCGCGCGCGCGAGCGCTTCCGCGACGCACGTCACCGCCTCCGCCACCTCGGGGGGGAGATCGGGCGGGCGCACGGCCACGTTCACGCCGATACCGAGGACGACGGACTCGAGCCCATCCGCGCCCGACGTCGCCTCCGCGAGGATGCCTCCCACCTTGCGGCCCTCCGCCATCACGTCGTTGGGCCACTTGAGGCGGACGTCGAGACCCTCGGCCGCCAGCGCTTCTCCCACCGCCAGCCCCGCGGCCAGGGGGAGGACGCTCCAGCGCGCATCAGGCGGGGCCGGCCGCAGGAGCACGGACATGTAGAGGTTGCCCGGAGGCGAGGACCATCGCCGCCCCTGCCGTCCGCGTCCCGCCGACTGCGCGTCCGCGAGCACGACCGTCCACTCCACGGCCCCCGCGCGCGCTCTTTGCTTGAGACGATCGTTGGTCGAGGGCGACAGCGGCGTGTGCTCGATCTCCGCCGGCCAATCGAGGCCGCCGGCGGCGAGCAGGGCGCGCAGGCGCGCACCGGCCTCGCCCGCCTCCGCGCTCATTCCACGCGCTCGACGTCGAGGGCGATGTCGACGGCGGGCGCGGAGTGCGTGAGCGCACCCACCGCGATGTAGTCCGGTCCCGCCTCCGCGTAGGCCCGCACGTTCTCCAGCCGGATTCCGCCCGAGACCTCGACGGGCACCCGCCCGGCGATCCGCTTCACCGCCGCCGCCGCCTGCTCGGACGTGAAGTTGTCGAGCAGGATCATCTGCGCCCCCGCGGCCAGCGCCTCGTCGATCTGGTCCGGGCGGTCCACCTCGATCTCGACGTCGAGGTCCCCCGCGGCGTCGACGGCGCGGCGCGTCGCCTCCCCCACCGATCCCGCCATACGGACGTGGTTGTCCTTCACCAGGATGGCGGAGTCGAGCCCCGAGCGATGGGGCGTGCCTCCCCCCACGGACACGGCGCGCTTCTCCAGCAGCCGCAGAAGGGGCGTCGTCTTGCGCGTGTCCCGGATCTTCGCCTGGGTCCCCGCCACCGCGTCCACGAAGCCGCGGGTGAGGGTCGCGATCCCGGACATGCGCTGCAGGAAGTTCAGGGCCACCCGCTCGCCGGTCAGGATGCCGCGCGCGGAGCCCGTGACGGACGCGATCGCGTTCCCGGCCTCGAAACGATCCCCCTCGCGGGCCCGCGTCTCCCACTCGATCTTCGGATCCACGACTTGGAACACTTCGAGAGCGACGTCGAGGCCCGCGATGACGAGCGGCTGCCGGGCCACGAACACTCCCGTGGCGCGAGCGTCCGCGTCCACCGTGGCTTCCGTGGTCGCGTCGCGCGCCCCCACGTCTTCCTCGACGGCCAGGCGCACGATGCGGCGCACCCGCTCGGGGTCGATGTCGAGGATGGCCCAAGGCTCGACGCGGCCGTTCACGGGACCCGGCCGAGCTCGTCCAGGGTGGCCATCACCTTGGCCCTTCGCTCCTCCAGCTCGTGGACGCGCTGGCGCGCCTGCACCACGACCTCCGGCTTGGCCCGCTCCACGAACTGCGGGTTCTCCAGCTTCCGCCCCAGCGAGACGCGCTCGTCGTCGATCTTGGCCAGCTCCCGCGTGAGGCGCGCCTTCTCCGCCGCCACGTCGAAGAGGCCGGCCATGGACACGCGCAGCTCCACGCCGTCCACCGGCTCGCGCAGCTCACCCGGGACGTCGGGGGCGGAGGACACCACCCGGAACTCGCCGAGGCCGGCCAGGTGGCGGAGCAGCGGACCGTGTCGCGTGATGAAGGCCGCGTCGGTCTCGGCGGGCGCCACCACCGTCACGTCGATACGCCGCTTGCGGTCCACCTCGTACGTCGCACGGAGCGTCCGGATGGCGGTGACCAGGCGCATGACGCGCGTCATGGCCGCCTCGTCCTCGACGTCGATCTTGCCCGGCTCCGGTACCGGGAAGGGCGCGACCATGATCGACGGACCCTCGTGGGGCAGGCGCTGCCAGATCTCTTCCGTCACGTAGGGGATGACGGGATGGAGCAGACGCAGCGTCTTCTCCAGCACCTCCAGCAGCACCGCCCGCGTGCGCGGGCCTTCCACCGGATCCGGGAAGTACGACTTCGCGATCTCGATGTACCAGTCGCAGAACTCGTTCCACACGAAGTGATAGAGCTCGCTCGCGGCCTGATCGAAGCGCAGCTCCGTCAGGGCCTCCCCCACCTTCCGCGCCACGTCCTGCTGGCGGCTCAGGATCCAGCGGCTCGGCAGGGGCAGGGCGCGCAGCTCGTAGCCCGACGCGCGCTCGCCCTCCAGGTTCATCATCAGGAAGCGCGAGGCGTTCCAGAGCTTGTTGACGAAGGCGCGATAGCCGGCCAGCCGCTGCTCGCTGAGGGCGGGGTTCGTGCCCGGCGCGCCCAGCGCGGTCATGGTGAAACGGACGGCGTCCGTGCCGTGGCGGGCCACGAGCTCGAGCGGGTCGACGTCGTTGCCCTTCGTCTTCGACATCTTCTTGCCGTGCTCGTCGCGCAC